>CAYTDJ010000556.1:0-2031 GCA_964436265.1 uncultured Chloracidobacterium sp.
GATGATCACCCCGCCAGCTTTTGATCGCAAGTTTAATATCTTTGGACGTGGCAAATTCCCCGGCTATGGTTCGACGGACGAGATCCGGCAGCTCATCGTCGGGGGCAAATCTAAGAGCGATCATCTGGCTCAATCTAAGTCCTTTAGTTTTTTCAACCAATTCCGGATCCAGCAGCCGTGAGTACCTGAGCGTTTCTTCGAGACGGATCAACCGGTCCTGCACTTTTAACGCCTGAATGCGCGCGGCGAGGCCAACGAGCCCGACAGAGATCGCAATGAGTAAGATCTGGAGACGCCACCACTGAAATTCCATCACCAGACATGCTACTGCCCATATGATCAGGACAGCGAGCAGCGGGGTAATAACAAAGTGAAATAGAGGAAACCAGCGTGTGTGGTTTCGAAAAGTTTGCGTATCAGCCATATAATTTAAGGGTCAAAGTTTCGATTTAGCCATTGTTAACGGCTGGGTCGATGTAAAATCTTCGCCCGGATTAACGAACAAGTTTTGCTCGTATCGGTATTGCTTATCGTAGAGTTGTTTATAGCGTCCCTCAAGATTTATAAGTTCGTCATGTGAACCGCGCTCAAGTATTTCGCCTGATTCAACAACAAGGATTTGGTCAGCACTCCGGATCGTAGACAGCCTGTGAGCAATTACGAAAGTCGTTCTACCTTTTCTCAGTCGATTCAGTCCTTCTTGTATCAAAGCCTCAGACTCGCTGTCGAGAGATGAGGTCGCTTCGTCAAGGATCAGAATTCGCGGGTCCGCTAATAGAGCCCGGGCGATCGCGATACGCTGCCTTTGTCCGCCGGAGAGTTTAACCCCACGTTCGCCGACGATCGTTTTGTAAGAATCGGGAAACCTTTCAATGAATTCGTCAGCATTTGCGATCTGACAGACCTCCTTGATCTTATCGATGTCAGCCTCGGGATTTGAAAAGCGAATATTATCCAGGATCGTTCCGTCAAAAAGGAAGTTATCCTGCAGGACAACTCCAAGGTGCGACCGATAATCCCTTAGCTTGACAGATTGGAGATCGTGTCCGTCGATCTTGATCACACCTTTCGTTGGCTGGATAAAGTTCAATACAAGGCTAAGGATCGTACTCTTTCCGGAGCCGCTCGAGCCTACAAGGGCCGTAGTTGATCCGGCGTCAGAATCAAAGGTAATTCCCTTTAAGACCGGAACGTCTTTTTCATATTCAAATTCAACGTCGTGAAACTCGATCCGTCCTTCAATATGAGGCAACGAAGCCTTCTTCGAGTCTTCTTCGTCCTCGGTCGTCATCGCCATCACTTCCCGAATTCGATCGAGACCGGCAAGAGCCTCTGTTATCTGCGTCCCGATCGAAGTCAACTCGACGACGGGCATTGCCAAAAGAAACGTGAACGAAATGTACATCAGGAAATCGCCGAGCGTCATCGATTGCGTTTGAACTGCATTTCCACCGATAACTATCATGACTACCGCGACTGCTCCTATCACTATCGATGAAAACGAACTGATAGCCGAGACGCCGGTCACAGTCTTCGCAATATTCCGAAACAGTTTGTGCGCGCCCCGAGCAAACGAGAGTTCTTCCCGCTTTTCAGCCGTGTATGCTTTTACTATTCGGATACCGCCAAGGCTTTCGCCGAGGCGTCCGGTCACTTCGGCATTTATCTCATTCCTCTCGCGAAATATTGGCCTGAGGACCTTAAACGCATAGAGCAAGGCAGCACCGAATACTAGTAGAACGATGATCGTGGCGATCGTTAGTTGCCAGTTTAGATAAAAAAGAACACCGATGGCGATCGTTGCCGTAACAAGACTTCCAAGGATCTGTCCCAACCCAGTGCCGACCAGGTTTCGAATTCCCTCGGCATCGTTCATGATACGCGATATCAGCTGGCCGCTCTGTGTTGAATCAAAGTAAGAGATCGGAAGGCGTTCAATGCGTTGTTGCACTCGCTTACGCATTTCGGTTATAGCGCGTTGAGCGGCTACGCCGAGAACCTGGGAAAGAGCAAAGCCGGTCAAGCCTTGGA
>CAYTDJ010000557.1:0-2028 GCA_964436265.1 uncultured Chloracidobacterium sp.
AGACAGGGTTGAATGCTAGTTATTCACTGGGCCAAGCAAAATAAAACGAGTTCGATCCTCGCGAACGGGATACGTCCGTCCTTTCGACGCAGGAATGGCGAACAGAAAAATTCGAAGGGCGTCTACGTTTATCCCTTTTCACGCAACGCAACATTGTCAGGTAACTGGCGTCGAAACCTGAAAACTTGGGATCGGAAGCTAGGCAACTACAATGGTTTTGTCTTTCGTCTACAAAAAGACGATTTTCCATTGCTTGCAGGATACTGGTTCTTTAATCGCTCAAGCTACGAAGACACTTCCGTGCAGACTCTAGAGAAACTAAGCGAAATCTACGGAGACTTCTTTTCCGGTTCGATCCTCAAGCCCAGCCCTGAAGGGTTTGAATACAACTGGGAGGATTTCGAGATCATCATTCCAAGAAGAATTAAACCGGACCGGTTCTTGAGAATACTCAGGGACCGCGAGCCACTACGCCCAAGACGTCCTCGTCGATTCGTGACACTAGATCAGGAACATTTATGAAATGTTTAGCGTGCGGAAGTGAATCGCTCGTCGGGGGAACGGTGTTCGATTCGAACGGATCGAAGCTCAACTTTAAGCTCGACGATGCACCTGTCTGGAAGAGCCTGTTCGGCGTCGGCACACGCGGCGTCCGAGCCTACGGCTGCGTCCATTGCGGCCACCTGCAACTTGCCGTCGATTTCACCGAAAAAGACTTGCAGCGATACCAGCAGTTCGAAGGCGAACAGCCGGGTGTGCTGGAACGAATAAACACGGAGCCGGAAACAACATGAAGCCACTAAAAGCACACTTTACTCAGGTGCAGACCTTGTAGGCGCTCGATAACCATACAATCCTGTTTGGATCTTTCGCGCTTGGTACCAGCGTATAAGGCTTAGAAGCTTGAACCATATAGCGAACACCTTTCCTACCGTTTGGACGCCAATGATAAATTATCCTTCCTTGGCTCCGTCTAGTCTCGACGAGGTTTATAGTTTCGGCCTTCACCCCGATCAGTCGTGCAAGGTCCTCAGTCGCAACTCGTCTTGGATCGTCAAAAGCCCAATCGGTTTGATCTCGTTCCGCCGACGCTTGTCGGATTAGTCCATTAGCTCCGGACTCGTCTCGCAATATCTGGTAACTTCCACATCGTTCTTTCTCCAGGTCTGGTTGATCAGATGAGGACCGGTAATCGACGTCTTTCCGATCTCTCGGATCAACGGAAAGCACCTGTTGTATGACAAAAAGGCTAGACATGCCCATATGTCCGTATCCTACCCAAAATTCGCCCCCCGGAAATTTCTGTTTCTCACCCGAAAAATATGTTCCGACCAATGATGCCCGAACAATAGAATCGGGCATCTTTTGAAACATTTCCTCGAATTCTAGAAACTTCTTGTCATCTGCAAGAGGTAGGGAGATTCCGTCAACCATCAATTCTTGCGGGCGCGTTTTTGTTGAGGAGACGCCGCAGCAATACATGGTCCCTGTTCTTTTCGTGCCGCCGATCTCGACCCAAATACTCACATGCGAAGAACAGGTCGGATCAAATAAACCGGAATCCTCGAAACCGCGCGAAACGAATCCGATAACCTCGATCTTCGTTTTATTAAAGGCTGCAGGATCCTTCATGACCTCGCACAGCGAGACTCGCGAAACTTCGTCTCGCTCAACCTGCGGCTCCGATGATTTGAGTGCAGGCGTTGCGTCAACATTTGTGGTGGAGATGCCCAACACGGCCAGGATGATCGCAATCAAGAAACTAATGGTCATACATGATAGATTCAAGAATTGTATTTCGTTCAATGCTTGTGATGCTCCTTCTTGAAAGAAGTATGCTTTGCGCAAATAGTGTATGAAACCAACAGCGATTAAAACCTGGCACAACATAGTCCGCACGCGCAACGCGAGCGGGCTCAATGAACTTCTGGCTGATGATGTGATTTTCTACTCGCCGGTCGTCCACACGCCGCAGGTCGGGAAGGCGATAACGGCAATGTATCTGTCCGCCACAGTGCGCGTTTTTGG
>CAYTDJ010000558.1:0-2024 GCA_964436265.1 uncultured Chloracidobacterium sp.
ATAAACTATTACTACAACGCAATAAGTCCGCGAACGGGCCTCAACGTAAAGGTTAAGGCACCAGGCCGAGCCGACATCCGTGAACTTAATATAGCCTCGAAAGTCACCCAAATGAAGGCGCGCCTGAATCTCGAGGACCTTATCCGTGAATTCGAACTGGACACCGGCGGTGGCATCACTCATCGATTCTTCAAGTTGGGGAGCACAATGGTTTGGAAGCTGCCGAGCTTTACGACAGCCCCGGAAACTGTTGATGAGATAATGCAGAGCCGGATCAAAGGCTCGCAAAATTTGATCCTCGACTTGCGTGGAAATGGCGGAGGATACGTCGTTACACTAGAACGTCTTGCGGGTTATTTCGTCGAAAAAGACACCGAGATCGCGACGCTCAAAGGCCGAAAGCCGATGAAACCGCAGATGGCAAAAGCGATGGGAAAGGATGGCTATGCCGGTAAACTCATCATACTGATCGATTCTAATTCGGGGTCCGCCTCTGAGATATTTGCCCGCTTTATGCAGCTTCAGCAGCGAGGCGTTGTGATAGGCGATGTCTCGGCCGGAGCGGTAATGCAGTCGCGATATGTACCCATGGAACTTGGTGCCGACTCGACTGTGCCTTACGGAATAAGCGTTACCAATGCTGATGTTCTTATGTCGGACGGCATTAGCATCGAACACGTCGGTGTTACTCCGCACCTGCAGATGTTCCCAACCGCGGAAGACCTTGCCGGCCGGCGTGACCCGATCCTTGCGGCGGCCTTTAAGCTGTTTGGCCAGGATATCTCACCGGACGACGCGGGTAAGATCTTTCCGACAGAGTGGGAAGAAAACTAAAGGAAACTGAACTTAGTTTCCGAGGTCCGCGTAATTATTTGGCGCGGCCTTATTGGTTGTCGAAACCGGATCTCAATTGGCACATCACCTAAATATTCCCTTCAAGTTAAGACGGGCCATCCTCATTTGCTGGGCTGCAACGATCTTCATAAGTATTGATGCCTACCTTACATCGCCCGCCTCGTTCACACCCGAGGGAATCACCGCTTTCTTTACGAAACATAGGGATGGAGTACTCGTTGTCTTCGCCCTATCGTCTATGTTCCGAGGATTCACTCTCATCCCGAGTTCGCCGTTGGTGATAGCCGGCACGGTCCTCTTTCCGGAACAGCCTTTGTTGGTCCTGTCGGTCTCGATTTTCGGGATCATCATTTCGTCAAGCGCGATCTATTGGCTCTCAGACATACTCGGGTTCGCCGATCACTTTGAAAGAAGGAAACCTCACAAAGTGAAGGTCATCCGCAGGCGACTTGAACACCCGACAGGGTTATTGTTTGTAACGCTTTGGGCGTTCTTCCCGTTTGTACCGACCGATGCGGTCTGCTATGTCGCCGGTTCGATGAGAATGAACTTCGTGAAGTTCATTTTCGCGATCTTCGCAGGCGAATCGATCCTTTGTTCGATCTACGTTTTCGGCGGCAGCCATTTACTGACCGCGATCTGACCAGCGTCCTGAAAATTGGATACGGGCCACTTTCAAATCACTGAAGTTTGAACTATATTTGCGGGCTGAAATACAAATTGGAAGGAAGCTCGTATGATCAAGAAACTTCTCATTGCCTTAGTCGTCATCTTCGTCGTCATCATTGGGGCTGTCGCTGTCATATCCTTATTGACTCCGACAGATTGCAAGGTCGAACGAGAGATAACCATCAACAAACCCAGGGCCGAAGTGTTCGCGTATCTCAAACAGATCAAGAATCAGAATGCATGGGGGCCTTGGTACAAGAAAGATCCGAGTATGAAACAGGAGTTTCGCGGAACCGACGGCGAGGTGGGATTTGTTTCCCATTGGAAAAGCGGATCGCCCGAGGTCGGTGAAGGCGAACAGGAGATCAAGAAGATAGTCGATGGCGAACGCGTGGACACAGAACTGAGATTCAAACAGCCCTTTGAATCGAAGGCTGATGCCTACCTTCTGACCGAATCAACGGGCGAAACTCAGACAAAAGTGAAATGGGGGTTTAATA
>CAYTDJ010000559.1:0-2022 GCA_964436265.1 uncultured Chloracidobacterium sp.
CGCGCCGGCGCCTATCGCCTTGACACCGCCGCCCTCCGCCGTTTCCCATTCGTCTGCTTTGTTCAATAGCAGAGAGGCCGACGGATCTGGTCTCGAAAGCCGATCGTGTTCCTCGACCAGCGGTTCTCCCCTGCTCCCATTCTCCTTTTCTCCTCCACTTAGATAGAGCCGCCGAATTTTTCGCGAAAACCTGTTCGCAAGCTTCTGGTTGTAGCTCGCTATCACTATCCGAAGCTTTGGGTCGCGAAGCAGTCTCCACGCCGCATACCGAACCGTGACAAGCTCGCTCTTCCCATGCCGCGGCGGTATGAAGATCATCAGCCGGAGGAGCTTTCCATTCGTCATTTTTTCAAGCGCCGAAAAGATCGGCGTTTGATATCGCCAGTTCCAGTTGAAATCGGGTTCCACGGAACGCAGCCATTCCCGGAAACTTTCGGAAACCGCCATCGGCTCTGGATCGGGACGGGACGTTTCCCCAACTTCTTT
This sequence comes from uncultured Chloracidobacterium sp., assembly GCA_964436265.1. Lineage (GTDB taxonomy): Bacteria > Acidobacteriota > Blastocatellia > Pyrinomonadales > Pyrinomonadaceae > OLB17. Next base: position 487 of record CAYTDJ010000559.1, read on the forward strand.
GATCTCTGCCGCTGTTTCAGCGCGCATTCGGCGATACTCTTCCTTCCATTTGCCTAGCTTCACCATGCCCTCCCACTTCCTTTCTGGCCGTTGGCCGAGATCGCGCATTTTAAACGAACGAAATCCTTGCTCCCGCATCTCGCGGACAATTTGCGAATGTGCGTTCGGCCCAAGTCGCATATACAGCTCACGGGCAGCCTCTATCTCCCCCTTATCAAACTCATGCCATGGTGAAGCATTTATTTCGTCGGTTTCAGTCATCTCGTTCGCGCTTCTATTCCTCCGTTTTGTTGAGTCGTTAGGCGATCTTGTGTTATAAATTCGCTAATCAATTTCCCATGCAAACAAAACCTAAACGCCCACCCTCAGTCTGGATATCGCAGATCGTTCTTGTCATTTACATCGCCGTCACGGCATTACCGGTAATGATCGGTATTCTCGGGGTTCTGGCTTCGAACATGCCGACAAGGGACGTCATCTCATTCATCATTGGGGCTGCGATCTTGTTGAGTCTTTCCGTTTTGTTCGCCGTAGCTTTTTGGGGTTTGGCAAAACGTAAAGTTTGGGGTCGTTGGTTGACGGTCGTTATTCTTTCATGCGGGCTTTTGTTATCGTTCGTTTCTCAGTTCTTCCCGGCCCAGGGAATGAGACCGACGAATTCGGCACAAATGACGGGCTATTTTTTTGGGGGTTTCATCGTGTTTGTCCCCTTTGCGTTTCTGATTTGGAGACTGGCTACTGGCGATGCTGCTGCTGACTTCTTCTCGGAACAGGAACCTGAAGCTGAGATCGTTGTTCCACCCCCGCCGACTTTTGACGAGTGACTTTGACGGAATGAAGGTTCTAGAAGTTCCAATGCAATCAAAACCCAAACGCCCGGCCTCTGTTTGGATAGCCCAAGCCGTTCTTGTGTTTTTGACGATTGTTGGGCTGTACGACAGTTATTCGATGTTCAATGTGCTCTCGTATTATGGCCTTGGGGCCCAGCTCTGGATTCAATTCGGGTTTTGGTTCAACATTGCAATGGTGATAGTTTCCCCTATTACGTTTCTCGGGATGACATTTCGGCTTGGATTTAGCAGGTGGCTTGCTGCCGCAATTTTCTTCACCAACGTGGTCGAGTCCTTCAGAACATTTTTGTTTCAGAAGATAAACTGGAACTCTCTGGAAGTGATCGGATATTTTGTTTCATACACTGTTATCGCGTTGCCGTTCTTCTACCTTGGAATCCACATATTGGTTTCCAAAAGAGTGAGAGACTTTTTTGGGAAAATGAATAATGAGGTGGTCAATGCACAGACTTCGCCGCCTCCGCCCCCGACTTTTGACTCTTGATCTGCATTCGACCGCCTTCCTCCGTGATCTCTGTGCGCTCTGTGGCCCGACCTTGCTGTTGGCGTCTTTTCGAGTAATTCGCGGGCAAAACTCTCATCGCAGAACCATTCCCGCGGCGACGCCGATCAGCACATCGCCGATACGTCTCCACGGCGAGGTTTTCTTCTTGTTCAATGCATCGACGAGTTTGCTTTGCGTTTC
>CAYTDJ010000560.1:0-2021 GCA_964436265.1 uncultured Chloracidobacterium sp.
TTGCAAAGAAGTGCAAAGCCTCGCGGTCAGCCCCTTTGCAGATTTACTGAAACAATTTCTGCTGATATAGAGTAATAGCAGCGTAAAACACCACATCGCGTCTGCGAAATATCCAATAAATTGGTCCGGTCTCACGAACGGATCTCAGTAGAACAAAGAATGAAAACCATAAATGCTGCACTGTCGCTTATTTTGACCCTGGCGTTCCTCGCTCCTTCGCTCACGTTTGCACAAACGGCGACAACTGAGGAGATCAACGCAAAGATCCGCAAAGAGGGTATGGAGAATTCGAAGATAATGAACACTATGCATTATTTTACCGATCTCTATGGGCCCCGACTTACAGGTTCACCCAATCACGTGAATGCCGCAAAATGGGGAGCGGCCGAAATGAAATCCTGGGGATTTGATAACACCTTCCTTGAGCCATGGGATTTCGGCCATCCGGGCTGGGTTAACGAACGGAATACCGGCATGATCGTTGCACCCTTTCAAGACACGCTGACTTACGAGGTGCTAGCATGGACACCTTCGACAAAAGGGGCAGTGACAGGTGACGCATTTCACCTTGTTATTCCTCAGGTTCCGGCCGCGGAAAATCCCCGCGTTATGCAAAACCCGACACAGGAGGAATTGACAGCATACTTCAACAGCATCAAGTCCTCGATCAACGGAAAGATGGTCTTGGTAGGAAAACCGACCTTTATTGATCAGTCGACCCCTCAAACTCCCAAACGGATCGCTGACGATGTGATCAAATGCCGTGTCGATCCAACGAAAACGCCTGCAGACTGTGCGGCATTGGGTGGAGGTCCGGGCGGCCCCGGAGGTCCGGGCGGCGGCCAGCGCGGTCCGCAAGTAACACCGAGGCCAAATGCTCTCACTCCACAGCAGATCAGCGACCAGCTGGACGCTTTTTTGCTGGCAAACGGCGTGCTCGTTCGCATTAATGAATCACAACTTGATCGCGGCTTGGTTCGTGCCTTTAACAATCGCACTTTCGACATCACAAAGGTCGTACCGACGGTCGTAATGCGAAATGAGGATTTCGGACGCATCGTGCGATTGCTTGCCCATAAGACCCCGGTCAAACTCGAATTCGACTTGCGAAGCCGGATCATTCCCGAAGGCACGACCAGCTACAACATGATCGGCGAGATCTTCGGTTCCGATAAGAAAGATGAAGTGATCATGCTCGGCGGCCACCTCGACTCTTGGCATTCTGCTACGGGCGCGACCGACAATGCGATCGGCTGTGCGACGATGATGGAAGCGGCTCGAATCTTAAAAGCTATCGGCGTAAAACCGCGTCGTACGATCCGTGTTGCTTGCTGGGGCGGGGAGGAACAAGGACTGCTTGGTTCTCAGGCTTACGTGAAAAAGCACTTCGGTTCCTTTGAGAATCCGACTCCCGAATATGCCAAATTCGGCGGCTATTTCAACATCGATAGCGGAACCGGCAAAGCGCGTGCGTTGTCGGTCTTCGGCCCGCCCGAAACGGCGACCGTGCTTCGTGAGGCCCTTGCATCGTTTGGCGATCTCGGGTTCGCCGGTGTCACTGCTTCGGCGAGCCGCGGACTTGGCGGAACTGACAGCACCTCGTTCAATAACGCAGGTTTGCCCGGCATTGGATCACAACAGGACCCGATCGAGTACTTTGCAGGGACCTGGCATACGAACATTGATACGTACGAGAGGATAATCGAGGACGACGTCAAGAAGTCTGCCGTTATCTTTGCAGCTGCTGTCTATCAATTGGCGATGCGGGACGAACTCCTTCCCCGTTTTCCGGCCGATAAGATGCCGAAACCACCCCAGCAGCAGTAATGATAATCTAGGTTTGATAACAATTACTTTCAGCGGGATTGACAAATTCCGCTGAAAGGTTTCTTATGGTGAAAAGGCGTTTCTTCACTCCGAGGAGACGCCTTTGATCTACTATCCCGTTACTCAGGGCACTTCCTCACCGGTCTCTAAAGGTAATCGCGGTAAATGAGACGATGGGACTTGTTGTTGAGACC
>CAYTDJ010000561.1:0-1991 GCA_964436265.1 uncultured Chloracidobacterium sp.
ATCCTTGGACGCCCCTCGTAGCAAGTATCTTTTGGACCGCCTCAGGTAGTTGCATTTCATCCGAAATTGGAGGCTGATTCGGTTGGCGTCCCAATAAGAGTCCGGTTCGTTGTTGATGCATTATCCCTTCCTCAAAACGTCCTAATGCAAAGCAGACGTCAGACAAAATTCCATGGGCATAAAGAAAATCATTACTAACCTCCAGTGCCTTACGTGCGTGAGCTTCGGCCTGATCGAGGCTTCCAATATAGTATTCGGCTTGAGCTAGATCTGTGTATAGATTAGGGGAGACCGGATCCAATTCCAGGGCGGTTAACAACATTTTTCTGGCTTCTTCGGAGCGGCCCCGGATCATCAGCAAGTTGGCATACCATTGTCGGGCAACAGGATATCCAGGATTGAGTTCGATCGACCGTCTGAAATCACTTTCAGCGCTTTCCCAATCCCATCTATGGAACATATTTATGAAACCTCTAGTTGCATAGGCCTCACCCAAAGTCGGATCGAGCTCCAGGGCTTTAGCAACTGCGGTCTCCGCCTCTCCAATTTCCGGCGCAAAGATCGTGGAATCGGCTATACCGACATAAGCAAGTGCGAAGTTTGGATCCGCCTTAACCGCATTTCGAAACAACCTCAGGCCTTCGGCCAACCCCGGATTATCGCGCTTGCTCCAGTAGTAGCGGCCCTGCTGGTACATCGACATGGCGTCAGGGAGATCTGAATAGCGCTTTGCGAGTGCGTCACGCTCACGACCGGAAAGATCTACCGCAAGAGCGTTGGCGATGTTGAAGGCGATCTCGCGGTGTGTGTAGAGTATGTCCCGCTCGGGAACGTCGAATTCGTGGGACCAAACAGTCGACCAGTCTGAAACCCTAACCAACCTTGCGATCACGAGGATCCGGCCATTTGCTTCTTCATAGCTGCCCTCGACGACAGAATCAACACGGAGTTCTCTGGCGACCAGTTCCAAATCACCTTGGTTCCCTTCGAATCGAAGCACTGCACTTGTGGGACGGACACTGAATTGATCGATATTGCTGAGCTTTGATATTAAGAGGTCAGCGATGGCGAAACCACGATGCGTATCCTTCTGGGTTGATCCGATAGGCTTGAATGGCAAAACAGCTATAGAGCGGAGTACGGGTTTGGTCTTGAAACCAGCGCCCAGGCCAAAGAAAAATGAGTAACTTAAAAACGCTAGCAGTATCGCCGCCGCAACATAGTTTCGGTAGGCCTTGTTAAAGGTCCGTGTTGATATTTTATTTGCAGATGATGAGGCTGCATCGGGTGCACCCGATGATTCAATCTCTTCGATAAGTGTACTTTTGATCGAGTGCCTGTCGATGACAACTTCGATACCCGAAGCTTGAATGCAGCCCGCGAAACGATAACCGCGTCGAGGAACAGTCTCGATCATTTCGACAGGCTCGCCTCGTTCCTCGAACATACGCCGAAGCCGATAAACGTGGCGGGAGAGATTACTCTCTTCGACAAACGAATCGGCCCAAAGACGATCCATCAATTCCGTTTTCGTGACGAGTTCGCCCGGATGCTCTGTTAAGACCGCAAGCAGTTCAACCTCCTTTGGTGGCAAATTAACCGGGGTATCATTCCACCAAAGAACTCTTTTCCCAACATCCAGCTTAAAGTTCCCAAATTCTCTCAAATTGTTGAAAACATTATCCATGCCGTTTCTCCTTGAGGGCGAGGAAAAATAATGGAGAAAAAGTTCAGGACATTCCGAACTCTCTCGAAATATAACTACACGCCAACGAGAGATCGTTGATCGGCGAACTCGGGCGGAATTCGGGTAGAAGGCCAGGTTTTCCGTCTGTTCGCCGATTCTAAGCCAAATGTCGCCAAAAGCAAAGAAGTTTTTGATCACTTCCGAAACTCACGATCGGACCGTGATAAGGATCCATGCCGAACGGCCCCTGACGATTCGGTGCGAGGAATGCGACATGACAGTTGAAGCCGTTTCACTTGAGATC
>CAYTDJ010000562.1:0-1983 GCA_964436265.1 uncultured Chloracidobacterium sp.
CTGATGTTGCTATTCTTGTTATCGATGCCGAAGAGGGCGTCACCGCACTTGACGCCAACATTGGAGGATACGCCGTCGATTCGGGCTGTTCAGTCATTATTGTCGTAAACAAGTGGGATGCACTTGAGGAAAAGGAAACGAACACGGTTTATGAGTTTGAACGGGATCTTCGCAGGCAGATGAAATTTCTCGATTGGGCACCGATGGTGACTATTTCAGCGCTATCGGGGCAACGCGTTTCAAGAATACTGCCATTGGTAGTTCAGGCGAACGAAGCGCGTAATCTTCGTATTCCAACATCCCAGCTTAATAAGTTCTTCGAGGAAAGTATCTCCCAACCAAAGGGTGGTACCGCGCCCGCACCGGTCAAAGGCGGCGTTTCTCGGTTGAAGGTCCAATATATTACTCAGGGCGGAATGCGGCCGCCATTGTTCATATTGTTCACGTCGGGCGGAAGTAAGGCTGGCCTTCATTTCTCTTATATGAGGTACATCGAGAATCGGCTCCGCGACGCATTTGGGTTTTTCGCGACTCCGATAAGATTAAAGGAACGACACAAGACCAGGCCGAAAAAGGCTTAGCACGTTTTCTAAATGGAAATCATTTTGCTGATCATAAGGCTAATGCTCTTCGGCGTCTTTGCAATTGCAGGGACTGGGAAACTCCTCGATATTGACGGTTCAGAAAAGGCGGTCAGAGCGTTCGGTGTGCCGGGATCTATTGCAAAGCCAATAGGAGTTTTGATCCCGATCGCCGAACTGATCATCGCTTTTCTCGTTTTGTTTGTCTCAACCTCCTGGTTCGGATCGATCGGCGCTTTGTTGATCCTCAGTATTTTCACCGTGGGGATGCTGTGGCAGCTGAAACAGGGGAACGCCCCGGATTGTCACTGTTTCGGGCAGATCCACAGCGAACCCGTCGGGCCGAAAAGTCTTATTAGAAATCTAGTTATCACGGCATTTGCAATCGTATTGGCTGCGGCTGGGCGTTCCGGACAGGGTTTGTCATTGGGCGAAACGTCGGAAAGTATTGTCCAGAATCTTGTAATGGCGGTCTTGTCGATAGCGGTTGTGATCTTGGCATCATATCTGCGACGTATGATAAACGACAATCGGCGGCTTCTCCGCCGAATAGAATTTCTGGAAATGCTCGATAACGGGGGGCAACCCATCGAACGCGACGAAGCGGGAAATCCGATCGACTCGCTTCCGATAGGCGCGCCGTTTCCAGATTTTCGGTTGAACGATACGGGAGATCGGGTTGTAACATTTGAACATCTGTTAGCTGATTACAAGCCGAAGGTATTCTTGTTTGTAGGTCCGAACTGTGAGCCTTGCAAAGCCTTGCTGCCCGACTTTGCGAAATGGCGTGATGAATTTGGAAAGAAACTGAGGCTCGTATTCGTGAGCAGCGGTTCGGCCGCCGATAACCTGGAGCGGTTTGGCGAAGAACTGACTAACGGAATGCTGCTCCAGACGAATAAGGAGCTCTCGAACATGGTCCATTGTAAATGGACCCCGACGGCTCTTTTTGTATCCGCGGAAGGGAACATAGCCGGACATCCGGCCGTCGGCGAGGCAGCGATCCGCGATATGTTTGACCGGCTAAAGAACGAAGATTTTACCAAGGATCGATTTTATCTCTCAAGCCCGGGAAAACCCGGTCGAATAAAGATAGGTCAATCAGTGCCGGAGTTTTCAATCGAGGACTTGAACGAAAAAGCCATAACTCGAAAAAATCTCGTCGGCAGACAGACATTAGCGGTTTTTCTCAGCACAACGTGCTCTTTTTGTTCAACGGTTGCGGACCAGATCAGAGAATGGGAAAGATCCGACACCAACGGTACTCAGGTCATCGTTTTTTCTGAAGGCGAGCGTTCGATACACGAAGAGATGGGCCTCCAGTCGCCGATACTTATAGAGCCCGGATACGCTACCGCGATCAAATTAGGCATGTTCGGAGTGCCGTCGGGAGTCCTGATCG
>CAYTDJ010000563.1:0-1982 GCA_964436265.1 uncultured Chloracidobacterium sp.
TTTCAACAGCACATAAAACAATGGCGGATGTATAAGGTCCTGAGCAACGAACCCTAAGAGCGAACTCCATTCATGCTCGGCTGCATGAATGCTGAAGATCTCATCAAACCACAGGCAAGCATCCGTCAAACGCCAAATGCGAATTGCAACGTAGAACAGGCAAAGTCCTGCTATTAGAATTCCGCGTTTTCCGGTCATCGTAGAGGAAAGAAACTGAAAAGTGCGAACTGTTATCCAATAACGGTTAGATTCTCTCTTCCCAAAACAGCTAATGATCTGAAGTTATCGGTTTACAGTTGAATACCGTCGCAAAGCCTTCCGTCGATACTTGTATAACACAGCGTCACTTCCTTGAACGTGTCGGTGTCGCGGCAATACGAGAGGCATCGGTCGTAAGGTTTGGAATAAATATGAATACTCACGGCTCGTTCGTCGTATTCGGCAAGGTTCAGAACCTGGTGGATCGGTTCTTCAAGATCTACTGTAGCGGCTAGGCATTCAGCAAGTTCAAATGAATTAGTTTCACGAAGTTTACAATGGCCGCGTGACTCGTCTATCTCTTCGATAGCGAAGTTTTGTCCCTTTAGCCTTCCGATCGGGACCGTCATCCAGCACCGTTGATCCCAATGATTATGCACCCGGGAGACCTGGCCCTTCTCCCAGCAGATCGCCATCATCTCGAACCGGTCGTCTTTATATATCAAATTACGCGTATAAAATTTCGGGCTGAAGTGAAGATATTTATCGAGCGACGGCAGATCAACAGGATGGCTGTTCAGATATTCGTAAACCGGTTCGCAGACGAACATCTCGTCGGGAATTTCCCGCAACCCGGAAACAAGCTGTTCGATATTGATTCGATTCATTCGTTCAATTCGTGGCTAATTTTCTTGCGCTTTTCGAAGAAAGTCAACGAACTCCATTTCGTTTCGCGTAAGACCCGGAAATGTCGCGATCGTCTTTCCATCGCCATCCACGATCGCATAAAACGGAAGTGCAACAGTATTGTACATATCCTGTTCCATTTTTTGCTGCTTCTCGTAGATCTCGCCATTACCGTCAGTGTAAAGCCGGGCGAGAACAAATTTATTCATCTCCGCGGCAACGGCCGGCTTTGGAAAGATGTTTGCCTCCATCCAGCGGCAATTGGTACAGGTGTATCCGGTGAAATCGATGAAGACTCGTTTGTTCTCCGCTTTCGCTTTTTGAAGCGCCGCTTCGTAATCATTCGTGATCCAAGCCGGCTCGGCCGAACTGCCGCCGAACCTATTCGCGGCGGATACTTCAAGCTCAGGCGGCAGGAAAGCCTCCAGTTCGCCGAGTTTTGCGCCAAAAAGTCCCGTGATCAAATAAAAGCTGATTGCGAGACTCAATATCGCAGACACCAATCGGAAGGCCCCGATCCGCTCTGGTTTTGAATCGTGAGATAGCTGAAACTTACCGAGCAAATATAACGACAAGATAACGCCGATAGCGATCCAGATCGCAAGCACGACGCTGCGGGTGAAGATTCCCCATTTCCATACAAGGTCAACGTTTGAAATGAATTTCATCGCGGCCGCGACCTCGAGAAAACCCATCGCGACCTTTACCGAGTTCATCCATCCGCCGGCACGCGGCAATTGCGAGACCCATTGCGGAGCGACCGCGAGCACAAAGAACGGCAATGCAAAGACCGTCGAGAAGGCGAGCATGCCGACCAACGGCATCTGCCAATTTCCCTGCGAGGCCGAAACGAGTATCGTCCCAACGAAAGGCGAGGTACATGTGAATGACGTCAGCGTAAACGTCAAACCCATCAATAAGGCTCCCACGACTCCGCTTCCTTCGCCCTCGTGCGAACGCGTTACGCTATCAAGTTTTGTGAGAATTCCGGTCGGGATCGTGATCTCGTATGCACCGAAAAGATTGAACGCAAAAAAGAGGAAGACCGCGGTGATGAGAATATTCACCCACGGATTCGCCGCGAAAAGGTTTATGCC
>CAYTDJ010000564.1:0-1981 GCA_964436265.1 uncultured Chloracidobacterium sp.
CGAAGCTTTTCTATTCAGTGGGAATAGGCGGCGTCGTGGTTCTTGCTGCGTCTTACTTGACGCTATATTTCGCTAGCGGTAACTGGCTGTGGTCTTTGGAGAGCTGGCAGATCTATGCGGCGGTGTGGAATACGGCGTTCATCCTTTGGATCGGTCTGCTGTTTTACCTGCGTGGCAGACAGCGTCGGCGTGACTGGTCGATAGCCATTGCGGCGGCGTTGTTTCTTGCGGGGCTGGCATGGATGGTTCCGCAATACTGGAGCCTCGCACTCGTATACATTCATCCGTTCGTCGCGATGTGGTTTCTGGAAAGGCAGATCAGGCGAACACGGCCCGAATGGCTGCGGGCATATCACGCTTGCCTTGCGTCGATACCCGTTTTTCTTGTCGGGATCTGGATCGCGTTGTCAGGACGTCCGAACCTATCGGAGGAAACGAATCTTTTCTGGCGGATATCACAACACGCAGGCAGCCAGATATTACCGGGTATCTCGAGTCATCTGCTCGTCGCGACACATGTATTTCTCGAATCGATACATTACTTTGTCTGGCTGCTTCTGATCCCGCTCGTCGATAAGCGTGCGATTCCGTGGAGATTGAGCGAAGTACCATTGTTCGCAAATAAGAGTGGTTTTCCTAAGATATTCGCGGCCTTCATGATCGTCAGCTTGCTGATCACCGTCGGGCTTTGGTTCGGTTTCGCGTTCGACTACACGACTACTCGCGACGTTTATTTCGCCTTTGCTATCGGACACGTGTTGGCGGAGTTTCCATTCCTGGTGAAGATGCTTTGAAGAATTGGCTTCGGATAGCACGAACTTTACAAAAGAAGGACAAATTCGTGTTATTCGTGTAATTCGTGGCTAATTTATGTATTTCTTTGACGAGGTCGATTTCGTTCAAACGCAGAACTTGCCGCTTGGCGATCTGTGGTACTTCCTGCCGTTCGGCTATCTGCTGACGATCCTGATCGAAACGCCGGTCCTTCTCCTTGGCCTTTCGTCGAAACTCACTTTCAAACAAAAGCTGATGTGCGGTGTGTGGCTGACCGCCTGCACCTATCCGATCGTCGTTTTGGTTTTACCGACGATCTTTCTGGGCGAACCGCGTTGGCTTTATTTGCTCGTTGCGGAGACGTTTGCACCCACCGCTGAGTGCTTTTTGTTCTGGCTATCGTTTCGAGGCCGGGAACTTGAATGGGTACGCTCGTTGACCGCGATCGTTATTGCAAATCTCGCATCGTTCGGTGTCGGCGAGATCCTCAATTCGTATAACTGGTTCGGGCTATTCTGAATAGCTAAACAGGATGCACAGGATAGACAGGATAGCTGACAAACCTTTATCCTGAACTTCCTGTGAACCTGCGCATCACTGAAATTTTTCTATCGATCCAGGGCGAGTCAACGCATGCCGGACGGCCTTGTTCGTTCGTGCGTCTGACGGGCTGCCCAATGCGTTGCGTCTGGTGCGACAGCGAATATACGTTCACCGGCGGGGAGAAGATGCACGTAGATGAGATCTTGATGAAGCTCGAGGATCTCGGCTGCAATCTGGTGGAGATCACCGGCGGCGAGCCTTTGGCACAAAAGGCCGCTTTCCCATTCATAAGCACGCTTTGCAATCGTAACTACGAAGTCCTGATAGAGACCGGTAACTTCGTTTCGACGGAAGACGTGGATTCGCGTGCGAAGATCATCTTGGACGTAAAGTGTCCCGCCTCCGGTGAGGCCGATCGGAATCATTGGCCGAATCTAGACAGGCTTCGACAGGATAAGGACGAGGTAAAGTTTGTCGTCGCCGACATGGCCGATTGGGAATACGCGAAAAATATCATCGTCGAACACAACCTGCTCGGCCGTACACGAGCCGTCCTGATCTCACCGGTTCACGGCATTGCGGATCTTCCCGAGATAGCCGAAGCTGTCGCAAAAAGCGGGCTGGAAGTGCGGTTGAATCTGCAGCTTCATAAGTACATTTGGGG
>CAYTDJ010000565.1:0-1978 GCA_964436265.1 uncultured Chloracidobacterium sp.
CGTCGGCCAGACCTGTTAATCCAAGCTGTTCGATCTGTGCCGGCGTCAGCCTGGGATCGATCGCAAAATTCGTCGTCGGCAATGATGTCGTCTTGAACCGGTCGAACCTAATGCCTCCCGTCAGTCTTAGCCTGCTAGTCAGGCGGTAATCGTCTTGAACGAAAGCCGCAATGTTTGAAAGATTCGCATCCGGAACGCTTCGCGTATTCCTGACGGTTCGGTTCGTCGAATAAGGTGTTGATGCCGAGACCTGAAGCCTGTGATCACTATTATCATCGCGAAAGAAACTCGTTCCTGCGATCACATTATGCTTTCCAAAGACCCAGTCCGTCTGAACGTCAAATCCAGCCGTTTTGGTATCGGTAACTGTCTCGCTGAACTGATACACACCGGGAAAATACGGCGGCACTGGCCCGACCGTGACGATATTTGTGAAGTTCCTGTACTGTGTTTGGTAAAAAGCCTTTGCCGAGATCCGCTGCAGGTGATCCGTGATCGCCGCGATATCGTATCCGACATTGAATTTGTCGCGATTATTGAACGGGAAAAATGCGTTGAACACTCCGACCTGTCCAGGAATTCCGGTATTCGCACCGGCAAGTCCTGCCGATCCGATATTGCCGGCACGCCTTCGTTCATAGTTCAGCTTGAGATTGCTCGTGTCATTTAGAAAGAAACGAAGTGTAGCCTGACTATTGCTGCTGTGCGACTGCGAATTCAGCACTTCGCCGTCATTCGTGATCTGTAGGTCCTCTTCTTCCCTTAGCCTTGCCGCTTCCGTCGGATCAGGTAAGCCGGAGAAATAGTTGCCAAAACGATCCATCGATTGAGCAATTCGGAATGCAAAGTATTTTCCTGACCCGTTCACGCCGAGCGTTCCCTTTCGGCCGTTTTCGCTCGTACTGTAAAGCGTGTCGAGCGTGGCACCGAATCGAAAGCCTTTTTCGCGTCTAACGGGAGTATCTTTTGTGATTATGTTGATCGTTCCGGCCAGTGCATCTGTCCCGTAGAGCACCGATCCGCTTCCTCGGACGACCTCGACTGACTCGATCTGGGATGTATCGACCAGGCCTATCTCGACACCCGATTGTCCCGTTGACGTACGGCTGTTGTTGAGTCGCTCGCCATCGACCAGTATCAGGACGCGATTGCTGTCCAATCCCCGGATACGCGGACGCACCTGAAAACCGCCTTCGTTCACCGTGGAAGTCCCCGGAAGTGTGCGAAAAATTTCGCCGACACTGTTGATATTCTTTTCCTCGAGTTGCTGCCGTCCGATCACCGAGACCGGAACGGCCGTCTCCTCGCTAGTGACCTGTGTTCGAGCAGCTGTCACTGTCACGGTTTCACTGACCCCGCCGACCGTAAGAACAACGTCAATTGAAGCATTTGCCTGATCGCCTAACGCCACTTCTCTATTCGACGAAGTAAACCCTTCTGCAGAAACCAAAAGCCTATAATTTCCAGGCTTTAGCCCGTCAAGCAACGCAACGCCATTCGCGTCGGAAACCATATTTCTCACAGCCACAGAGCCGATCGTCAATTCGATCTGAGCATTTGGGATCGCGGCCCCGTTGGAATCTTTGACAGTGATCGTGACAGAAGAGGTAGTGCCCTGCGCTAAAACCGCGCTTGACACAAACAGGATCAATAAAAGCGTTCTGAATGCCAATTTGAGAAAGGATGATTTGAACATAATAAAAACTCCTCGCGGGCAATATAAGCAATCACCGTTCCTTTTTCGGTGATCGGCGTGAAACCCAGTATTAACGCGGAAAAACCAGCACGGATTTGAAAAGCTGAAATCGTAATATGTGAATAATTGGGAAAATAATTCCAAAACCGCGAATTTTTCTGCACCTGAATTCCACTTTCATTAAGGGTATTCTCGCGTACGTCCGCGTTCAATTAAGTCCTGCTTAATCTCTTTTTGGACCTACATTAGAAAGACTGATACCTTCGATCGATCAAGGAGAGG
>CAYTDJ010000566.1:0-1970 GCA_964436265.1 uncultured Chloracidobacterium sp.
ACCTTGGCATCATTTAGTATGAGGATCTCGCGAACATAGACCTCGATATCGCCGGTCGCAAGTTTCGCATTATGCGTGCCTTCGGCGCGGCTAACGACCTCGCCCTTCACGGCGATGACAAACTCACCGCGGAGGTTCTTTGCCTTTGCATGAGCCTCGGCGGCGGCCTCTTCGCTCACCACAACCTGGGTCAAACCATGACGGTCGCGAAGGTCAATGAAGGTGAAAACGCCAAAATCACGCTTCTTTGCCACCCAGCCCATCAAAACGACGTGCCGCCCGACGTGCGACTCTCTCAATTCACCGCATGTATGAGTGCGTTCCAAGTTCCCTAATACGTCTAACATATATTTCTTTTGTCAGTGGCCCACATATAAGTCAGGGCTAAAGTGGCCGAGATGAGCCCTTACTTACGTGCGGGCTACTGACGCGATATCAAAACAAAAACGCCTTTCGAATTGCGACAAACGAAAGGCGGAACGCGGAACCTTGGGTCCTCCAGCGCTCTCGCCTACGTATTGTTGTCATCAAATCGAACGGCGTTCATAAAGCAAACGTGATAATACTAGAACTGGCGATGTTTTGGCAACTAACTAGCCATTATAGGGCGGTTTTCCGCGTTGTGATGTGGGATATTTCCCATGAATCGGGTAAATTCCCGACGGTTTATCACGGTCGGCCTAATGGAACGGCCCTATTTCGACTCTTTGGCTCGGCACGTTGCTTGCACGAATTGGAATGGTGAAAGCAATCCTTCTGGAGAAGACTATGCGAATACGATCAGGTATCTTTGCGTTTGCGTTTATTTTGGCACTGTTTTGCTCATCCGCCTCGGCAGATATCAGAGTCAAGCAAAAGGTAACGACGAGCGGTCAAACCGTCGAGTCGACCAGGTCGATCAAAGGCTCGCGCGAGCGAACGGAGACTAAGGTCGAAATGGACGATCCTCAAGCGGCGGCGTTCATGCCTCAGGTCGCAACAATTACGCAGTGCGATCTGAGGCGCACGGTGCGGCTGAACGATCGGAAGCAGCTTTATATGGTCGAACCGTTCGAAGATTTGGAAACCGGGCCTGTGACGAAAACTATCCCAGCCCCTACGCGGACAACGACCACACGGCAAGGCGGCACAATGACCATTACTTACGTGGTAAAGGACACCGGCGAGAGGAAGATGATGTTTGGTCTTCAGGCACGCCACCTGATCGTGACGAACGAGATGGAGAGTTCCGCAGATTCCTGCAACGGGCCAAGCAAGTCGAAGATCGAATATGACGGCTGGTATGTCGACTTTTCCGCAGAATTCAATTGTCCTACCGCGAGGCCGGAGATTCCCGAACGAAGAGATCCGCGACGCCCGGACTGCCGGGATCGTATCGTCATGAAAGGCAGTGCTGCCCGGACCGGCTTTCTGCTGCAGGGTACGATGACGATGTACGGATCGGACGGAAAGCCGCAAATGACCCAAACCACAGAGACGCTTGAACTTTCACGTTCACCGTTGGATTCGGCACTTTTTGATATTCCCGCCGGTTACAAGCAGACAAGTTCGCAGCAGGATCTTTACGCGATCTCCATGCCATCATTGGCAGATCTTAGCCGAACTGACCGGCCCACAGGTGTTGCTAAGGCAAACACTTCGGCGAAGTCGGTGTCGCTGAATATTACTTATCCGAATGTTCAGCCTGATGTGCGCTCGGAGGTCGAGGCGTACATTCGCAGCAAGATCTCTCAGCAAGGCTTAAGGGCGGTATCGGGCAGCGGCGACTATGGCTTGAATATCGAATTTCGCCAGATCAAGGAATCGACAGCGGGAAAGATCGGCGGCATCTTTGGGAAAGTGACAGGCGTGGATACTAAGGCCGGAAAGGTCGATATTGACATGACTGCGACTCTTTCCGGAGGCTCTAACGGACAAGCGAAGGTGAAGAGCAAGTTCGACGGACCAATGGCAGACGCTCTTCGTGCAGC
>CAYTDJ010000567.1:0-1957 GCA_964436265.1 uncultured Chloracidobacterium sp.
TTTGGGTTTACCGGCGATGTCCTGGAGGTCGTTCTGCACGAGAGAATTGTGCATACGCAGGTTTTCGATCCGGGCACGATGGGCGTTTCAATGGGAGGCGAACCGTCGATCATCACCGTTACTTTCGACGAGGACGATGGCGTCACTAACGTGTCGACCTCGATAAAGTTTGCTTCGAAGGCCGACCGCGATGCGGCGATTGAAACCGGCATGACAGACGGTATGGAGATGAACTACAAGCGGCTCGACGAAGTGTTGGCTGTTATCGAGAAATAGAAAGCGTCGTAGAGAATTGCCGACGTCTTGGCCAGTTTTCTTTGTGTCTTACCTTTGCGGGTCTTTGTTTAGAGATTTTCTTTTGAACACAGAGGGCACAGAGCAAACGACACAAAGTTCACGGAGTATTGAAAAGGAAAAAACGTAAATGGATTTTGTAGTTAACAAAGAAACAAAAACGGTCACGATAACCAAAGAGTTTGAGGCAGAGCTTTCGCTGGTCTGGGATGCTTATACCAAACAGGAGCTTCTTGACCAGTGGTGGGCACCAAAACCTTTCTCGTCACGGACAAAGGTAATGGATTTCGAGGTAGGCGGCCGCAGGTTTTATGCGATGGTCAGCCCAGATGGTGCCGAACGCTGGGCCGTTCAGAGATATACTTCCATCACTCCGAAAACCAATTTCAAGTTTTTCAACGCATTTGCGGATGCGGATGAAAATCTCCAGTTGCCGGGCTCCGATTGGGATCTCAATTTCAGCGAACTCGACGGGAACACAACCGTCCACGTCTCGATCTACAACGAGTCGCTCGAGCGCCTTGAGCGGATGATCGAATTCGGGTTCCGCGAAGGAACGATCGCGCAATTGCAAAATCTGGAGGAACTCTTGAAAAAGATGTCAGTGGATCGAGGTGCCGCGTAGCGGTTGTTTGAATTTAGCCGTGGACGTTTGTCCACGGGAATTGAGAATAATTGATCCTCGTCGCATAGCAACGATTGAATATATATATGGCGAACACATATTCAAATCTCTTCTATCACATCGTCTTCTCGACAAAGCGTCGTGTGGATCTCATCAGCCGAGAGATAGAGGAGCGTGTTTGGGCATACCTCGGCGGCATCGCGAGACAACACGGATTGATCGCGGTGATTGTCGGCGGCATCGAGAATCACATTCACGTTCTTGTATTAGCAAAGCCGAAGTTTGCTCCAAGCCAGATCGTACAGTGGCTTAAGGGCGAATCTTCGAGATGGATTCATGAGACGTTCGAAGGAATGTGTTCGTTTGAATGGCAGGACGGTTACGGCATTTTCAGCGTCAGCAAATCGAGCGTGCCCGACGTTGTTGAATACATCAAGAACCAACGGGAACATCACGCAAAACAGTCATTCGAGGACGAATATGTTGCCATGTTGAAGTTGAATGGAATCGATTACGATGAACGATATTTGTTCGATTGAAATGTGGCGAGATTGATTACGTCGCATAGCGACGGTGTGAATTTAGCCGTGGACGTTTGTCCACGGTTGAAGGTTAAAATCGTCTGCGTCGCGTAGCGACGAATGAAATTCACCCGGGTTATTCAACCGTCGCTACGCGACGGGATCATTTGCTTTGACGTTCCGTGGACAAACGTCCACGGCTAAATTCAACCAACCGCTACGCGGCCGAAAACCAGAACACTTCATATGAACGCACAAGCACAGATCAAAGAGTTTATTGCGAGCCAGCCGGAACCGAAACGCCGCGATATGCAGCAGTTGCATGACCTCATTTTGGGAGTAAGCCCGGGATGCAAATTGTGGTTTCTCGACGGCAAGAACGCCGAGGGCAAGGTCGTTTCTAATCCCGATGTCGGGTTCGGATCTCGCCCTCATAAGTACGCCGATGGGTCGATCCGCGAGTTCTATCAGATCGGCCTGAGCCCAAATAAATCCGGTATCTCTGTCTATATCCTCG
>CAYTDJ010000568.1:0-1939 GCA_964436265.1 uncultured Chloracidobacterium sp.
GTCTGACCAACCAGATCGAAGTAACGACCTACATTCCGGGTATCGGCCACAACCTTCAGGAGCACTCGATCGTGCTTATCCGAGGCGGCCGTGTAAAGGACCTTCCGGGTGTGCGTTATCACATCATTCGCGGAACTCTGGATGCCTCAGGCGTCGCGAACCGCAACCAAGCCCGTTCGAAGTACGGTGCTAAGCGTCCTAAAGGAGCTAAGTAATTAAGGTATGGCACGAAGAAGAGTAGCAGAACGTAGAGACATTTTGCCGGATCCTATTTTCAACAGCCAGCTGGTGACCAAGTTCATCAACGGAATGATGTGGGAAGGCAAAAAGTCGGTTGCCGAGAGCATCTTTTACGGCGCGATGGACAAGATCGCTGAAAAGACCGGCGAAGAACCGCTGAAGGTATTCAAGAAGGCGATCGAAAACGTTGCCCCGACGCTGGAAGTCAAATCGCGTCGTATCGGAGGCGCCACCTACCAGGTGCCTCTCGAAGTGAGCCGCGATCGCCGCAACGCACTCGCGATTCGATGGATCGTTTCCAATGCACGCGGACGCAGCGAAAAGACGATGCAGGACAGGCTTGTCGGCGAATTGCTCGATTCGAATTCGGGACGCGGCGGTGCGATCAAGAAGAAGGACGACGTCCACCGTATGGCAGAAGCGAACAAGGCGTTCGCACACTATAGATTTTAGGGGCAAGTGACTGGTGACAAATGGCGAGAATGAACTCGTAACCTGTCACTCATCACACGTCACTGTTTTATGGCTAACATAAGTTTAGACAAATACAGAAACATCGGCATCATGGCCCACATTGACGCGGGCAAGACGACGACGACCGAACGCGTCTTGTTTTATACCGGTGTGTCGCACAAGATCGGCGAGGTCCACGAAGGAACCGCGACGATGGACTGGATGGAACAAGAGCAGGAGCGCGGAATTACGATTACATCCGCGGCGACGACATGTTTCTGGAAGAGAAATAACCAAGAGCACCGTATAAACATCATCGACACGCCAGGACACGTAGACTTCACGATGGAAGTTGAGCGTTCCCTTCGTGTTCTCGACGGGGCCGTAGCCGTATTTGACGGCGTTGCGGGTGTTGAACCGCAATCAGAGACGGTTTGGCGTCAAGCCGATAAATACGGTGTCCCGCGAATCTGCTTTATCAACAAGTTGGATCGTGCAGGAGCATCGTTCGAAAGAAGTTTTAATTCGATTCTCGTTCGTCTTGGTGCAAATGCTGTCGCTTTGCAAATTCCGATCGGAGAGGAAGATCAGCTAAAAGGTGTCGTCGATCTTATTGCGATGAAGGGCCTGCTTTGGAACGACGAAACAAAAGGCGCGGAATATCAGACGACGGATATCCCGGCCGATCTCGTTGAAAAGGCAAAAGAATGGCGTGAGAAGCTTGTAGAGGCAGTATCTGCGATAGACGACGACCTGATGGTCAAGTACCTCGAAGGCGAGGAGATTTCCGAAGACGAGATCCGTATTGCACTCCGAAAAGGAACCCTTGCAATGAAGATCGTTCCGGTCGTAACCGGTTCGGCATTCAAGAATAAAGGCGTTCAGACTCTTCTTGATGCGGTTGTCGATTATCTCCCGAGCCCGCTTGATATTCCTGCGATCGAAGGTACAAATCCTAAGACAGACGAAACCGAAAGCCGGGCGGCCGACCCCAAAGCACCTTTCTCAGGTCTCGTGTTCAAATTAATGGCTGACAAGCACCTCGGCCAGCTCGCGTTTGTTCGTATTTATTCGGGAACTGTCAATTCGGGTTCTTACGTTTACAACACGATCAAAAACAATAAGGAGCGTGTCGGCCGGTTGATGCTCATGCACGCCAACAAGCGTGAAGACGTCGAAACGGCGTCGGCGGGCGAGATCGTCGCGATCGGCGGCATGAAGAATGTCACGACGGGCGATACGATCT
>CAYTDJ010000569.1:0-1931 GCA_964436265.1 uncultured Chloracidobacterium sp.
TCGCGTGTGACCTTGACGCTCAGTATCCGGTTTCAGCTGAATCGAATGGCCACAAGATCTCGTTTACCCGTGAAGAACTAATCGACCTTTTGGTGCAGGCGCAGTCGCTTAACAACTAACGGTCCGAGACACATTCTCCAATACGTATATGTGCAAGTGGGACACATTTGCACTTTAGGCGAATGCAGTTCAAAATCGTAGAAGTTTTCTAACCCAGAATTTCCAGGAGAGAAGCGAATAATGCAGGAAGCATTAGGAATGGTGGAGACCAAAGGTCTCGTAGCAATGATCGAGGCCGCCGACGCAATGGTAAAGGCAGCAAACGTTCAGCTTGTCGGCTACGAGAAGATAGGGGCCGGGTTTGTTACCGCGATCGTCCGCGGCGATGTTGCCGCGGTCAAAGCGGCTACGGACGCCGGTGCAGCCGCAGCCCGACGTGTTGGCGAACTCGTCAGTGTTCATGTGATCCCGCGTCCGCACTCAAGCGTCGATGAAAGGCTGCCGGTAGTTATGAAATAGCGGATAGCGGACAACGGAAGATCTTCGCCAAAACTGAAGCCGACCGCTGGCCGCAAACCGTTTACCGCTGGTTATGATCATTGGACGCATCTTAGGAACCGTCGTCTCAACTCAAAAGGACGAACGCCTTAAAAGCAAAAAGCTGCTCATAGTCAAGCCGATCAACCTGGACGGCTCTGACCAGAGCGGCTACGTTGTCGCTGTCGACACCGTAGGAGCAGGCTTTCACGAGAAGGTCATCGTCGTCGGCGGATCGTCGGCACGGATGGCTGAGGGCAACAAGGATTGCCCTGTAGATTCCGCGATCATCGGTGTGATCGACACCATCGATTTCATTCAATAGTGAGTGCCAATGGGCGATAACAAGGCCAGAGCATTGCTTTTTTTGCGGGTCGTACTCGCATCATTGATGTTTGTTCACGGCGCCGCACGGATCAGTAACGGTACGGTTGATGATTTTGGCGGTTTCCTGGGTTCACAGGGAATCCCGCTCGGATTTTACGCAGCCTGGGCAATTACACTCTTCGAATTGGTAGGAAGCGTGCTTCTCGCCGTCGGGTTTCACACCTGGATCATAGCGGTCTTGTTCGCGATCGAGTTGGGAACCGGCATTGCGATGGTGCACTGGAAACAGGGATGGTTTGTGGTCGGAGCGGGCTCTGGCGGAATGGAATACAGCGTACTTCTCATTGCGTGTTTCCTTGCGATCGCAATTGCTAATTACAAACGCTTTGGTAAATAAATGCAGATCGCGCGAGTTATCGGTACGGTGGTTTCCACCGTAAAGAACGAATCGCTGAACGGGCGAAAGTTCCTGCTTGTGCAGACGCTGGATGCCGACCTCAAACCGAAGGGAAGCCCGCAGATCGCGCTTGATGCGGTTGGGGCAGGTGAGGGAGAACTTGTCTTCTGGTGCCGAGGCAAAGAGGCTTCGTTCCCCTTCAAACGAGACGAAACGCCGACCGATTGTACCATCGTAGGGATCATTGATTCGGACGCTCACGTATCTAAAAAATAATGTTAATTGCCCGGGTGATAGGTAATGTGGTCGCGACCCAGAAGAACCAGCGTTACGAGGGTTCGAGGGTAATGCTTTGCCGACAGATCACGCCCGAAGGTGAAGACATGGACTACACGTGCCTCGCACTCGATTCTGTCGATTCCGGTGTTGGGGATGTCGTCGTCATAGTTCAGGAAGGCTGGTCGGCCTCAACGGCGGCTACGAGCCGTGCCGGTGCAGCAATCGATTCGGCGATCATCGGAGTCGTTGATTACATTGATCTTTTGCCGTCTCAAGACCTCTCGCAATGAGCAACTCTGAATCTCTCGCAAAACAGATCGCACACCTGCTAAAGGCTGAAACGCCGTCGGCAGATCTTACTGCGATCCTGGCGAGCCTCGAAAGCATAAAC
>CAYTDJ010000570.1:0-1931 GCA_964436265.1 uncultured Chloracidobacterium sp.
CTCGTTCACAGCTAGCCGTGCATTTACGCCGTTGACGTTTGGGCTTGTTGACAATAACGTTACCGGTCCGGATAGGAAACAAAGCGACGGTATTACCGCATTTGGTCCGCTGAATCCTGTAACGGTCACAGAAGCTGTTACTCCGGGTTTCGATCTTCTTGACATCTCTTGTTCGGAAAACAAAACTGCGAACTCGACCTATGACCTTGCGAATCGCAAAGTCAATATAGTTGTCGACCTGAACGAACTCGTGACCTGTACGTTCACAAACGGTCTGTTGATCCCGTCGGCGGCACCGGTTTCGATCACAGGCCGTGTAACGGACTCATACGGACGCGGTATCTTCGGTGCAAGGATCTCGCTCTTTAACGCGTCGTCAGGTGCAGCGTATTCCGCAACGACCAACTCGTTCGGCTACTATCGCATCAACGATTTGCCGGTAGGCGACTTCTACGTGATGTCGGTGGCACACAAACGCTACCTGTTCCTTAACGGATCGACATCATTCTCACTCGAGGATAATCTGACCGGTATGGACTTCGTGGCTGACAATTAAGCCGCGAAAGCCATCCTGATAGAAAAGGAAAAGGGCAAGCCGCAAGGCCTGCCCTTTTTTATTTGGAGTTTAATTGAGCTATTCGGCCTGCCATCGCCCATCGGCTTGGCTTGTTGCCGTTCACGGACTGGCCGGCAGGCATCAATGAACGCCCTTTTTCGAAGGAAAGAGCAGCCGCGATCATTGCCATATCCTTGTCGATTTCCGACGGCTGAGGCAATTTTTCCCGCTCTCTGAATGCCGGGATGAACCCTGTATCGAGGTCGCCCTTTACGAACACCTCGTCTTCCATCACCGCCCTGAAGAACGGAAGGGTGGTTTTTATGCCGTCCACTCTATATTCCTTCAGAGCTCGCCGCATCTTCTCGATCGCTTGCTGACGGTCTCGGCCCCATACGGCAAATTTTGAGATCATCGGGTCATAAAATATCGAGACCTCGCCGCCTTCGTAAACTCCGCCGTCGTCCCGCACGCCCGGCCCCTGTGGTACGTGAAGGCGTTCGATTCGGCCCGGCGAAGGCATAAAATTGTGGTCCGGGTCTTCGGCATAGATCCTGCATTCGATCGCGTGGCCGTTCATCTTCACGTCCTCTTGTGTAAAGGAGAGCTTTTCGCCCCACGCGACCCTTATCTGCTCGCGCACGAGGTCGATACCGGTCACGAGTTCAGTGACGGGATGCTCGACCTGTAAACGGGTATTCATTTCGAGGAAGTAGAATGATCGATCGAGATCCGATACAAGAAATTCGACCGTTCCGGCACCGACGTAATCGACGGCCTTTGCGACCATTACGGCGCACGCGCCCATTCTCTCGCGAAGCTCCGCGGAGTTGATCGGCGATGGCGCTTCTTCGATCACTTTTTGATGCCTTCGCTGTATCGAACATTCGCGTTCGCCGAGATGGACGTGATTTCCGTGCTTATCCGAAAAGACCTGTATTTCGATGTGCCGCGGCCTTACGACCGCCTTCTCCATAAAAACAGACTCATCGCCAAAACTCGACAGCGCCTCTGACCTCGCCGCATCCAGCGCCGACCTCAGCTCCTTTTCATCCGCGACGAGCCGCATCCCTTTCCCGCCGCCTCCCGCCGACGCTTTCAGCATCACGGGATAGCCGATCTGTTCGGCAGTGATCTTTGCTTCCTCAAACGTGGACAGAGGTTCATTCGTACCCGGAACGACCGGCACGCCCGCCTCGATCGCGATCTTTCGCGCAGAGATCTTTCCGCCCATTGCGTCCATCGCTTCCGGCGACGGCCCGATGAAGGTCAGGCCGGCTTCGTTTACGTGCCGTACAAACTCCGCGTTCTCTGAAAGGAAACCATACCCGGGATGGATCGCTTCCGCTCCGGACGCCTTTGCCGCTTCGATAAT
>CAYTDJ010000571.1:0-1929 GCA_964436265.1 uncultured Chloracidobacterium sp.
TCTCTTCCTCGGTCGGAGCGGTCTTGATAGCCTCGATCAATTTGGCTATCTCGACACCGATCGGAGCTGCTTCGTCGAGATAAAAATCACCTATCGTCGCGTAAATCGGAGGAAACTCTTTTCGGAAACCGTTTGACTGTGTCACTTCATAGAAGTAAGGCATCGCGCCTTTCTTGTTGTTTTGACCATAAAAGTTTACATACGCGAGCGTGTATTTGAGTTCGCTGATCGCATTATCCTTGGTCATTTCATGCTTTAGGGCGCCGATCGTGTCCTGGCCTGATTTGTCCTTACGGTTAAAAGGCGTTCCGGCCTTGATCTTTTCCAATAAGGCCGTCGCATAACGAAGCGACTCGCCATTGTACTTCATGTTCTTCTTGCCGACCTCACGAGGGCCGACGACAGCCATTACGAACATGATGTTGATGTTGTCAGGATATTTAGCGAGGATATCGCGTCCGGCCGCATATAACTCATCTGCATTGTCAGAGTTGATCGCGGCGTCGAATCGGGCATACATCTTGTCGTCCGCTAACTTAATGAGAAGTTTCTCAAGGCGGGCAACCTGTGGCTTAACAAAAGCCGATTGATCCTTCCACGCTTCACACGCGCCGAATTTTTCAAGGAATGCCTTGCCGATATTGATCGCTTCCTGTACGTTGCCCTCTGTCGGCGGCTTCACATTATAGAGCCCCAGGAACTTCTCGTACTGAGCGGTCGGTGTGTCCACATCGGAACACACGTCTTGTGCCAGAGCGCCGGTCACAGCAATGCCCGCAACTAAAGCGGCCATGCTCAAAAATCTAAAAATCGTTTTCATCTTCTTACTTCCTCCGATAGGGTGTCCTCTTTCACCCTTTTTTGTATATGTAAAACCGGCGTCCGAGTGTACACGGTTTTGCGGAAACTCTGATGATGCACCTAAATGAATAGTTGCAATAATTCAGAATTTCGTATGCTAGAGATTATCAGCAAATCTTCAGGAAAACCGAAAACATTCGGAATGGTAAATAATCAACCACTCGCCGAGCATCTGTCAAGCAAAATGAACGTTATGCGTACATAAAAACACCGGAAAGTCGCCTCTCCGGTGTTCGAATGGAACGATTCGTCCCAACATTAATTTTTGACCACTCGAGGACGGCTCTTTTCATCCTTGTTCTTATCGAACTGGATCACGACGGGCGGAAAAACCGGCTTGCTCTGGGTCGTTTTCTGCACTACCTTTTTCGGCGTCGTGTTCGAATTGGCGGCCGAACCTACGATGATCTGCGGCCTGTTATCCGTAGCCGCGGCAGCATCGTCGTCCTCATCGTCATCCGCAACTGCCATATTCTCGGCGGGCGGAGTCGGACGAAGGTTCTTCAGCGCGAGGTATTTTTCCTGATTCCGACGCATTTTCGGAGCAAGAGCCCGATAGATATTGCCGGCGACCGATGCCGCCCATTTGCCGCGTTCTCCCTCGCCGCGTGTGATGACCACGACAGAATACTGCGGATCTTCGACCGGAGCCACGGAGGCGAAAAGGCCGATCCACGAACCCTTGAATATGCACGAACCCGTTTTCCCTGCGATGCCCTGATAGTGGTCAACAACACGGTTAGCGGTTCCCCACTCGGCCGCTCCGATCATTCCCGGAAGCACGCCCTGTACCGTTTCATACGGTACTGAGACCTGATCCCGGAACTTGGGCTTAAAGCTGGTACGCAGGTTCTGCTGCCTTACGATC
Organism: uncultured Chloracidobacterium sp.; assembly: GCA_964436265.1. Taxonomy (GTDB): domain Bacteria; phylum Acidobacteriota; class Blastocatellia; order Pyrinomonadales; family Pyrinomonadaceae; genus OLB17. Next base: position 1,730 of record CAYTDJ010000571.1, read on the forward strand.
TGCGGAACGACCTTTTTTCCACCGTTCGAGATCGCGGTGACCATAACTGCAAGCTGCAGAGGCGTGACCTCAAAATCGTCACCGTGAGAGTAGATACGGGCGTTGTTGTTGCCAAAGGGCAGTTTGCCCGGCGTCTCGCCTTCGGCGTTGATGCCGGTCTTTTCGCCAAGGCCAAGCGTCTTCGCATAAGCGATCATCTT
>CAYTDJ010000572.1:0-1928 GCA_964436265.1 uncultured Chloracidobacterium sp.
TGGGTACGAGAGTTTTTGATAAGTTTCCCAGGCTTTCGGTTCCCAGGGCGGCCCGATCTCATTGTCGTATTGGGTGATGTAGTGATCCGTTCCGTAATAAGAGACCGTGAACGCCGTTCCTGCACCGCTGGTCGCCGCTTTGAAGCGGTTGTCGCTCGCGATCAGATAATCGGTCAGAATGCCGCCGTAGCTCCATCCGCCGACGCCCATTTTCTCGGGATCGGCCACGCCCATTTTAACCACGTGATCGACACCCGCGTGCAGGTCTTGAACTTCATACACGCCCCAATTCGCAAAGATCGCCCGGGAGAATTTTTGGCCGCGTCCGGAACTCCCGCGATAGTTGACCGCCAGCACGGCGTAACCGTTTGCGGCGAAAAACTGCCGTTCGGCCGCGAACGAATGTTGGTCCTGAGCGTTGGGGCCGCCGTGGATGCGAAGCAAAAATGGAACCTTGGTTCCTTTCACATATCCCGTCGGGTAGGTCAGCAGGCCGCTCACCGAAGTACCGTCCTGGCTCGTGAATCGAACCTCTTCGGTCACCGGCCAATCGATCTCTGAAAAGAATGCGTCGTTTTGACGCGACAATTGCCTGAGGCTTCCGTTCTCGAACGCGTAAACTTCCGTTGCTTTGTTATCGCCGCCCGAAAGAGCTGCGAAACGATCGCCGTGGCGGTCCCAGTTGGAAATGACCGTCGGCCCTGAGATCAGGCGGGCAAGCTTTCCCGTCGCCAGATCGATCCTTGCCGGATAGACCGACATATCGTCCGTCACAAGCACAAAGATCGATCGGCCGTCGGCGGAATAGAACGCGTTTGACACTCCGCGGTCGAGGTCCTCCGTTGCTTTCACACGAACCGGGGCCGAACTTCCGTCTGACGCGACCGTCGTCAGGTGGTTCATGTTGTACGCGCCGTACTTCAGCTCGTCTGATTCGAGAAACAGGAGGGTCTTTCCGTCCGGACTCCATTCCGGACGACTGCCGCGGCTCGTATCGGGAGTTACCTGCTTTTCGGTCGCTCCGGCTTTCGCTTCGGCAACGAAGATCTGCGAGCCGGGGTCGCGGTCGGGATCCGGTTTGCGGTTGCTGGTAAACGCGATCCGGGTACCGTCCGGCGACCAGACTGGCGTGCCTTCGTCCGCCTTGCCCTTGGTCAGCCGATCGAGTTTCTTGCCCGCGATGTCGTAAAGGTAGATATAGCTTTTGCGATTTCCGCTCAGATAGCCCTGTCCGTCCTGCTTAAATTTATACCGGTCAAGGACGATCGGTTTCGGCGGTTTTGCCGTCGCACCCGGGGCCGCCGGCTCTTCGGGATCGGGATCGCCGATGACCATCGCGATCCGCTTCGAATCAGGCGACCATTCGTAGCCCTGGAGACGCCCTTTTACCTCGGTCAACTGCATTGCCTCGCCGCCGCTGCGGTCGAGGACCCAGATCTGGCTGCCTCTGTTCGGCCCCGGACGCGACGAAACGAATGACAGGTATTTTCCGTCCGGGCTCCATTGCGGAGATGTTTCGCTGTCGCTCGAAAACGTGATCTGACGGTCGGTCTTGCCATCGAAACTGACCATCCAGATGTTCGAATCCGATTTGTCGCCCTTCACATCCACCGTCGAAACGGTGTAGGCGACCCATTGTCCGTCGGGCGATATCTGCGGGCTGCCGACGTTTTTGATGCGGAAAAGGTCGTCAAGTTTTAACGGGCGACGCGTTTGTCCGTTGGCGAATGTGAACGCAAAAGCAAGCAAGAGCAGCAGCGAAAAGGGAACTCGAAGTTTCATATCTGTATGCCTGTGACCTGGAAAAAAGTTTTGAGTGAGAACGTGAAGAGGTTAACAGGGCGTTCGCCCGGAATCAAAGTGGAACGGCGACACTCCTGTCGCCAATGAGCGTCATTGCACGGAACGGCGACACTCCTGTCGCCAAT
>CAYTDJ010000573.1:0-1919 GCA_964436265.1 uncultured Chloracidobacterium sp.
CTCTTCTTCTAACTCCGGGCTTGTGCTGGGCGTTCTCGCCGTGATCCTAATGGCGGCGGGCGGATGGTATTTCTTTTCGCGCGATGGAGGGATTCACCCGTTCAGCGTTGACACGATCTCAATGCGAAAGCTTTCCCAGACCAACAACGTCGCTCTGTCTGTGATCTCGCCTGACGGACGGTCAGTCGCTTACGTAACTTATGAAGACGACGACGGCCGTTCGCTTTGGCTGCGACGCGTTAGCGATGTAAATGCGATAAGGATCGTTCCATCGCAACAGGTTCATTATTGGGATATCGCATTCAGCAACGACAACGAGTACATCTACTACATAACCGCACCTCGATTTGGGGTACACGGCACTCTGTATCGGGTCCCGACCCTTGGCGGCCAGCCCCGAAAAGTGGTTGAAAAGGTCAACCACCTTGGAAACCTATCTCCCGACGGCAAACGCGTCCTGTTTGTTCGATACGGAGATCCCGCTCCGGACACATCGGTCAACGTCACAAATTCGACTTTGATCTCAGCAAACTCTGAAAACGGAAGCGATGAGCAAGTTGTTAGAGTTCTCGAGGGTGAATCGATCATTCGGAAGGCCCGTTTTTCCGCTGATGGACGTTCGATCTTTTACATCAGGCGGGACCTGAAGGAGATAGAGTACTGGTCAATAGTAATGCTGGACATTCAGACCGGCAGTGAACGAGAGATAATTAGCAAAAAGGAACGTATAGAGGTCCTCGCCCCGCTCGATAGAAATGGCGGATTGTTAATGAATGCGGTTGACGGTAATTCGAACCGGCGTCAATTGTTTCACGTTGCTGTTCCCTCTGGTATCGTCACACGGATCACTAATGATCTGAACAGTTACATAGGAGTAAGCGTTGACCGCGAAGGACGCAACATCGTCAGCGTTTTGCGTACCGACGAGTCGCGAGTTTGGACGGGAAGCACTTCCGACCTTAAGACAATGTCGCCGCTTACTCGGGAACCGTTGGCACACACGGTCGTTGACTGGACACCCGACGGCCGCATTGTTTTCGATGTACTTGAGAACGACAGACTTTCAGTCTGGATAGCAGATGCCGACGGTAAGAATGCGCTTCAGCTCACTCCACAGGATTCGGACAACCTGAATCCGCGAGTCTCCGGTGACGGACGCTACATTGTTTTCACGTCTAAGCGAACCGGCTTCAATCAGATCTGGCGAATGAACATTGACGGGAGTGATCAGATCCTTCTTGCAAATGCACCTGGCATTACCCAGACCGCTCAATTCGCGGCCGACGGCAAAACGGTCGTATTTCGTTGGTACAATGAAGGCTCGCCGCCAATGGGTCAGGTGTCAGTGGAAGGCGGCCCCGTAAAGGGTCTCGATTACCTGCCCCGCGCCTTTACCTATTACTGGGCGATGTCACCGGACGGAAGGTTCGTCGCATACACAATGGGAGGGGACGTTAACAATCCAATGAAGGTCGTAGTTAAGCCAGTCGACTCTGAGAGACCGAGGGCCATTCTTAACATACGCCCTACTTGGCTATTCAAATGGATGCCTGACGGCAAGTCGCTTTTCTACCAAGAAGCCCAACAGGGTGAAGGACTGGCAAATAAGGTATTTCAGATCGATCCTGAGCAAGGACAACCCAAACTCCTGATGACGACCGAGCCGGACGACATTGTTGACCTCTCATTTTCGCGCGACAACTCGCGTTTTGCAGCTGTTCGGCTCAAAGTATTGACGGATGCTGTGATGCTAACTGCCGGGGATTCCGCGACGACTGGCAAGCGGTAAGGCTGAGATCGATATAAACACAAAAAAGCCGGACGATCGTCCGGCTTTTTTGTAAACAGTGGCGGGGCCGACGGGGCTCGAACCCGCGACCTCCAACGTGACAGGCTGGCGTTCTAACCAACTGAACTAC
>CAYTDJ010000574.1:0-1914 GCA_964436265.1 uncultured Chloracidobacterium sp.
CACTCCATATCACAAGGTCTCCGTCCTTGCCGACCTCAACGGAGCCAGTCCGCTTTTCGATGCCAAGTTGTTTCGCTGGATTCAGTGTGATCATTTTGAGAGCGTCTTCTTCGGGCACGCCGCCGTATTTCATCACCTTAGCTGCATCCAGATTGAGCCTTCGCATACGCTCGTCCGAATCTGAATTGATCGATACTGTCACGCCGTTCTTCCAAAGGATGTAGGCGTTGTACGGAATAGCATCATAAGCCTCGATCTTGTAGCTCCAGCTGTCGGTGAAGATCGAGACGCCGGCACCATGCTTTGCGATCTCGGGAGCGATCTTGTACGCCTCGAGTCCGTGCTGAAGCGTGCCAACCTTGAATCCGAACTCTTCTGCGATCCGCAATATGTTCAGATGTTCATCCGAACGGTAGCCGTGGCAGTGTACGAGGCGCTTGCCCTCAAGTATTTCGACGAGCGGCTGGAGTTCCTCATCGACACGCGGCGGCACCTTGGTCTTCTTTGCCCGGTAATCGTCCCAGGCTTGTTTGTAATCACGCGCACGGCGGAACGCATCGCGTATTACTTCCATCGTACCCATACGAGTTCGCGGATAGCGAAACGTCTGTCCGGGTTGTGGAGTAAAGCTCGAACGCTTTACGTTCTCGCCAAGCGCAAACTTGATCCCGAGCGGAGCATCTGCGATCGGATAATCCTCGACCGGATGACCCCATTTGAATTTGACCGTAGTGCTTTGCCCGCCTATCGGGTTTGCCGAACCATGCAAAAGCAATGCGCTGGTCACGCCGCCCGCCAGGGCTCGATAGATCGTGATGTCGTTCGGGTCGAGCATATCACGGGTTCTGGTCATTGAGGTGACCGCGAGCGAACCTTCATTGATCGCGCTCAACATCGAGTGAGAGTGGGCGTCGATGATTCCCGGCGAAACGAATTTGCCCGTGGCGTCGATCACCTTTGCTCCGCTCCCTGCCGTCAGTCCCTTGCCGATCCTTGCGATCTTTCCGTCGCGGATCAATATATCAGTCCCGGTCAGCGTTCCTTTTGAGGCGGTCAGAACGGTCGCGTTCTTTATCAGCACCTCGCCTTTCCCTTGGGCGAACGCGATCGATGCCGCCAGTATCAGAATTGAAAATATGCCAACGATACGATTCATATTCTTTCCTTCGCTTTTCTGTTTACGATCAATATCAAACTGATTATGGATTTTTTGTGCCCGTCATCGGCATCGAACCCATTGCAGAGGTAACGCTGCCCGAGAGTTGATTTCCCGAAACGGTGGCCTGAACCGTGAAATCGATGGATTGGCCCCCGACCGATACGGTTCCCGCAAAACTCATTCCGTTTGCGGTGACGCGGCCATCACGCAGAGGAACCGAACCTAAGTCCGTGGTCATTGTGCCGGTCAGCGTCGAGCCAGTCTGAACTATATTTAACGTACCCGTCACACCGCCGTCCGGAGTTTGGATCGAGATCGAATATGTCCCGCCGACGTTTGCAGGTCCGCCGTTCGATTCAGAAGCAGTACCGTCTGTTCTTTGCGGCACGCGGCCGCCTGGGCCGCGTGCGGCGGGCGGTTCCGGCGCCTTCGGTTCAAATAATTTCCCGTCAACAAAGACGTGAGTTATCGTCCGTTGATTTGCAAACAGATCACCTTTTACGACTGTAAGATTTGCGATCTTCCCAGCTTCAACAGAACCCATTCGATCCGAAACGCCAAATATCTCGGCCGGTGAGAGAGTCATTGCCCGGACAGCGGCGTCCTTTGAAAGCCCGTTCTCGGTCGAACGATTGATCGACGTGAAAAAATCGTTCACGCTTGTGGCTCCGCCGCTCTGAAACGCGAACTTCACCCCGGCCGCAGCTAACTTCCCGGCGACCTTCGGCACATTTGCCCTGAATCGGAGCGTTTCG
>CAYTDJ010000575.1:0-1913 GCA_964436265.1 uncultured Chloracidobacterium sp.
GCGACTGACCAGTTCGAGTAGGCGTTCGTATTCAAGTGTTTCCAGCGAAAAGCTCATTTATTGCATTAGTTTTGCGCCACAACTTGCGCCAACTGCGCCACGCGCGCCGGCGCAAGTTGTGGCGCAAAACCTATTCCCCTACATTTACGCCCTTCCAAAAGGCGACATATCCCTCGATATTCTTTGCTTCGGTTTTTGTATCAGGGTAATACCACGCCGCGTCCTTGTTCGTTTTGCCGTTCACGACAACGTCGTAATAACGAGCCGTGCCTTTCCAGCCGCAGACCGATTGTGTCTGACTCGGCTGAAAATATCTGTTGTTTACTGAGTCTGCCGGAAAATAATGGTTTCCCTCTACGACGACCGTGTCGTTGCTCTCAGCCAAAACGGCCCCGTTCCATGTTGCTCTCATTCTCCCTCCCCTTTTTCGTTATTCCAGAATCTATTACCCCGGCAGTCTCGTTTCCCGGTGGCGACTTGCTTATAAAAATCTCGCCCGTAATTCCGGCGTCGGCATCATGCACGCGTCTTGCCTACCGAAAAGTCTATATCGATACCTCGCGAACAGTTTATAAAAGAAGTCGCGGATCGGACGTGGTACCGCAATAAATATGTAGCTCCAGGACCAGATCCCATCCAGATGCCGGGCGATCCGCAATGCTCCGGTCGAATGCGTGTATGCCTTATCGTCTTCAACCACTATGATCGAATCGGTCTTTGACGTATCAATTCCGTATTTATCGACCAATCCCTCGCCGATACCCGACTGGAGCGGTGCAAATTTGAAGTAACCTTTCCTATCGCGTTCGATAATAAAATTGACCGACGCATTGCAAAAATTGCAGACACCGTCGAAAAGAACGATCGCTCCCATGGTGTGATTGTATCTCATACCCGATATCGAGCCGTAACAAGAAAAAGATTACATGCGTGATTTCGGATAGTTCGGCGGCGAAGTTGGTACTAAACTCACTTTCATGATGAAGGGATCGAGATCAAAAACGACAGGGACTGTTGATTGGCGATGGGCAATCATTCGTGATCGAAAAGGAGATTTTGACGGGGCATTCTATTTTGCCGTCAAGACGACCGGCGTTTTTTGCAGGCCCTCGTGCAAAGCACGGACGCCAAAGCCGGAGAACGTCGCGTTTTACGATTCGATCGCCGACGCCGAACGGGCCGGATTTCGAGCCTGCCTTCGGTGCAAACCGAAGAATGAATATCACGCCGGGCCGGAGGCCGAATTGATCAAACGTGCGTTCGCCCTGATCGAGGATCCGGAGAACGAGTTTCTGACGATCGATCGGTTGAGCAAAGATCTCGGGGTAAGTTCCGGGCATCTGCAGAAGACATTTCGAAAGATTCTTGGCCTCACGCCTAAGGAAGTAATGAACCTGAAGCGACTAGCGGCATTTAGAACGAACGTCGCCGGATCGGATGTTACGACGTCACTTTACGATAGTGGGTTCGGTTCAAGCCGCGCACTGTATGAGAAAGCAGGCGAGACGCTCGGAATGACTCCCGCCACATACAAAAAGGGAGGCAAGAATATGCACATTGTTTACACGGTCGCCGATTCGAAACTCGGCAAATTGATGGTCGCGGCAACAGGTAAAGGCGTTTGCTCGGTCAGCTTTGGCGACACAGCCGAAGAACTTGAGCGGGAACTTCGAAAAGAGTTTTGGGCGGCTACGTTCGAACGCGACGACAGGAATCTTAAGGAAACCGTTCGCACGATATTGAAAAGCCTTGACGGCGAAAAGGCGATCCTTTCGCTGCCGCTTGATCTGCGGGCGAGTGCTTTTCAGATGCGCGTATGGTCGGAGTTGAGAAAGATACCCTATGGAGAAACGCGTTCTTATGGCGAGATCGCAAGGTCACTCGGAAATTCAAAGGCGGTGCGGGCGGTCGCC
>CAYTDJ010000576.1:0-1908 GCA_964436265.1 uncultured Chloracidobacterium sp.
ATCGTTCACATAAACGTCAACGGCATCGGCTAAGTCCTTGGCAAATTCCGGGTCATTCTTCTCTTCTCCTGCATAGAGTCGCAGGTTCTCCCTCATCGCGATCTCTCCGTCCGACAAGGCCCGAACAAGTGATCGGATGTTTCCATTCTCTTCAAAATGGACCGGTTTGCCGATCAACTCGGACAATTTCCTCGCAACCGGAAAGAGCGAGTACTTAGTTTCGTCAAAGGGAAGTCCATTTTCTTCAGCTTTCTTTTTATCTTTCAAAGGCCGTCCAAGGTGGGAAGCCAGAATTATCTTCCCTCCCTGATCAAGTGCATATCTGATGGTTGGGATCGCACCGCGAATACGCGTATCGTCTTCGATCACTCCGTCCTTGATCGGCACGTTGAAATCAACCCGGATAAATACGGTTTTCCCTTTTAGGTCGACTTCTTTAATGGTTTTCTTGTTCATTGTGAAAAAGAGCCAATAGCTGCAAACTACAGCTATTGGCAAGTAATATCGGGCCTAAGTCTTCTAGATGCCCTTGTCCGCGATGAACTTTACAAGATCGCGAACACGGCAGGAATATCCCCACTCATTGTCATACCAGGATAAGATCTTTATCGCGGTTCCGCCGATCACCTTGGTATTTTCTGCGTCAACGATCGATGAATTAGGGTTGCCTCGGAAATCGATCGACACAAGCGGTTCTTCTGAGAAGGCAAGGATACCCTTAAGTTCTTCATTCGCAGCATCCTTCAATACTTGGTTCACTTCTTCTGTTGACGTTTCCTTTTCCACATTCATCACGACGTCTACAAGCGAAACATTGGGTGTCGGAACTCGGACCGAAATCCCGTCAAACTTGCCTTTAAGTTCCGGGATCACAAGAGCCACGGCCTTGGCGGCACCTGTTGAGGTCGGGATCATCGACAAAGCTGCTGCTCTTGCCCTTCGCAGGTCCTTGTGAGGCAGATCGAGAAGCTGCTGATCGTTGGTGTAGCTGTGGATGGTGTTCATCAACGCATTCTTAATGCCGAACTTTTCGTGTATGACCTTTGCTACCGGGGCAAGGCAGTTTGTCGTACAGGACGCGTTGGAGATAATGTGGTGGTTTGCCGGATCATACATTGCATCATTTACACCAAGCACGATCGTCACGTCTTCGCCCTTAGCCGGTGCGGAAATTATCACCTTCTTTACGCTTCCCCTTAGGTGCTTTCCGGCATCCTCTGCCTTCGTGAAACGACCGGTCGATTCGATCACTATTTCGGCACCGACAGAATCCCAGTCGATAGCTGCCGGATCTTTTTCTGAGAACACCTTGAATGAATCGCCGTCGACAGTGATCGTGTCTCCTTCAGCCTTAACATCGTTATCAAGATTTCCCATTACGGAATCGTATTTAAGAAGATGGGCCAGTGTCTTTGTGTCCGTCAGGTCATTCACAGCAACAAAATCTATCCCTCTGTCGCCAAGGCAAGACCGGAGCACATTGCGTCCAATTCTTCCAAATCCGTTAATGCCAACTTTAATAGCCATTTATGAGTATTCTCCTCGTGAAATTACAGTATATTAAAAGGAAGAAGATATCCCAATTGAGGGCCAGATTCAATTGCTGCCGTCGCCTGTAAAGCATAGTCTCGGCGTGATTTTGTTGAAACAAAGCGAATTCTTGTGACGTAGTAAGCGTTTGAGTTTCCGGCGTGTACATTTGAGCCTAGAAAGCCTGGAGCGATCTTAAAATGAACTTTTCATTGCGCTATTTTACCCTCGGACTTGCAGCGGTGTTAACACTCTTCGTCGTTGCAAACAACGCCTATGGACAGGGCGAGCACGTTGCTAAGAACATCACCGATGTGAAGGTCGTTGATATTGTATTGGCAGAAGAGCCGAGATCCGAGAGGCCTATATCGATATTAT
>CAYTDJ010000577.1:0-1894 GCA_964436265.1 uncultured Chloracidobacterium sp.
CCTCCTTCGTTTTCCTTTACAATCGGCTCTTCGACCGCCACATCCGTAAGCGGTTCGGCGGACATCACGTCCTGCCAGTGTACGAAATCGCGGTTCTCGATCATCATCGCCACAGGTGATCCGATCGTGCTTCCGTGTCGAACTCCGGCGAGAAACTCGACCTTGTCCGATTCGATCTTCATCCGCCCGCCGCGGCCATAACCCTGTTGCCGACGCCAGAGCTCATGATCGATCGCCGGCTTATCGACCTGGATTCCGGCGGGAAGACCTTCGACAATGACAACGAGAGCCTTTCCATGGGATTCGCCGGCTGTTGTTAATTTGAAGAACATAGAGAGCGTTAAAGCATTATCTTACAGGATGTACAGGATAGACACGATGGAAAAAAGTTAGTGAAAACAACCTGTCTGTCCTGTTCATCCTGTCTGAATTTCCTTCGCGTCTCCGACCTCCTGCGGTTCTGATCGCTTTCGTCGCAGGACTATTAGTCCGATACTGCCCATGATCAATGCGCCGCCAAAATAAGTCTGCGGCGGTAGTTTTTCGCCAAGTACAATTGCTCCGATCATGACGGCCAAAAGAGGTGTTACAAGCGAGATCATCATCGCCTTGGTCGATTCGATTCTACTCAATAGCCAGTAGTAAAGCCAAAATGCCGCTATCGTGCCGGCAACAGTGAGATAAACGACGCAAAGGATCGCGGTCCAACTCCAGTGCAGGTTTAACGGATTACCTTCCTTGAATAAGGCGTAGGCAATGATCGCCGGAAATCCGCAAACCATTTGAGAAAATACAAGCGAAGCCGGATGGAGGCCGCTGCCTTTTGCTTTAATGAGTATGGACGATTGTGCGGCGGCATAAGCGCCCAAAACGATCGCAACACAGCCGGCAAAGGCCATCCAGTTTTCAACACGAAGCTGGTCAATGAAAATGATCGCGACTCCAACTATGCCAAGCGCAACTCCGATGATTTTCCGTTTAGTGATCTTTTCAGCAGGTAGGAATATCCAAGCCAGCAAAAGGCCAAAAACGGTGATCATCGACTGAAGCACGGCTGCTAGGCCCGATTCAATATACTGTTCGCTCCAGAAGACGGCACTGTAATTTAAGGAGAATTGAAGAAACCCCGTGAGGGCCATAAGCTTCCACTCGCTTCTTGTTCTCGGCATTGCGAATCCAAATATCTTGATCAGTGGAGCAAGTATGAGTATCGCTAAGCCAAATCTGGCTGCCGAAAAGGTTATCGGCGGTAGATCACCAAGACCGATCTTGATGAAGATCCACGTTGAGCCCCAGATCAGGCAGAGAATGATCCAGACGAGTATTTTCATCGTCTAGCTAACTCCTTTCGTAGAAACTCAGTGTGGTTTCGCCCTGTTTCAAAACTCGCCAACGGCGTATGTTGCCGATCGCGTCCGGGAGGGCGTTTTTGGTGTGGTGCTCGGCGATCAGAACGCCGTCGTTATTGAGCAAGTTACTTTCCGGAGTTCCAAACTCGAATAGAACAACTCCATAATCCGTATCATACGGCGGGTCGAAAAAGACGAGGTCCCAGCCAATTTCATGCTTGCGGCCCGTGAAGTTCTCCGCACTAAGTGCAAGGACATCCGTTCTTTCCTCTGGAACTGCCAAAAGATCTAAGTTCTCTTCGATCAAAGCACAAGCCTTTCTTGAACGATCGACAAATGTCACATGCGACGCCCCTCGGGAGATCGCTTCAATGCCGATCGCACCCGTGCCCGCGCATAGATCCAGAAAACGAGAGCCTTCGATCTGCGGGGCAAGGACATTGAATAGGGTTTCGCGAAGGCGGTCGGAAGTAGGCCGGGTTCGGGAATCCGGCGGACTCTTGATAACACGCCCGCCGTAATCACCCGCAATGATCCGCATCTCG
>CAYTDJ010000578.1:0-1893 GCA_964436265.1 uncultured Chloracidobacterium sp.
TATTTGATAAAGAAGCGGCGATGTTCGTCCCATCGGGCTGTATGGGCAACCAGATCGCCGTAAAGGTCCACACTAAGCCCGGCGACGAGATAGTAATGGAGGACCGCAGCCACATCTATCAGCATGAGATGGCTTCGTCATCGATCATCTCGGGTGTACTGGTTCGGCCGGTTCGCAGCGAAGACCGGTCCGGACAATTGAAATGGGACGAACTCGAAACGGGCCTTCGTCTCGGCGCTGATTACGATAGTTCACGAACCGCTCTCATTTGTCTCGAGAACACACACAACATGGCGGGCGGCACCGTAATGTCCGCCAAACATTGTGCCGAGATCTGCGAAAAGGCACACGGGGCCGGATTATCTGTCCATTTGGACGGTGCTCGTATCTTTAACGCCGCCCTCGCCCTGAACACGTCGGTCGCCGACCTGACTCGCCATTGCGATTCGGTCCAGTTTTGCTTATCAAAAGGGCTTGGTGCTCCGATCGGTTCGATACTTATGGGTTCGCGTGTCTTTATCGACGAGGCTCGTTCGTGGCGCAAACGCCTCGGCGGCGGCATGCGGCAGGCGGGCATCATCGCGGCTGCAGGCATGATCGCGCTTGAAGAATCGCCGAAACGACTTCACGAAGATCACGCCAACGCTCGCCGCCTCGCCGAAGGACTCGCTGAGATCCCGGGTCTTACCATTGATCCTGAAGCCGTCGTCACGAACATATTGATCGTAGATATTTCGAAAACCGGAAAGACTCAAGCAGATATTTGCAATAAACTAAGGGAGAATGGAATATTGGCGTTTGGTTGGGATAGCGTCATTCGTTTGGTCACGCATTGTGACATTACTTCCGGTCAAGTCGATGAAGCTCTAGCTGTGATCCGGAACACTTTGCGAGAATAAGACCTGACATAATCTTGTTATCGGCCGTTTGCACGGTATATTATCGTTCGCCGGCATAGTTCACCCAAGCATTATGAACACCGAAGAATTACGCGAGTTTTGTCTTTCATTTCCGCATTCGACAGAAGACGTAAAATGGGGCAATGATCTTTGTTTTTCGGTCGGCGGGAAGATGTTTTGCGTCACAGGAATGGATGCATCGGTCGCTGAAAAGGTCTCCTTCAAATGCACTCCGGAAAAATTCGCCGAATTGACAGAACGCGACGGCATAATTCCCGCTCCTTATGTCGCCCGCTATCATTGGGTCGCGGTCGAGGATAAAAACGCGCTCGACGACGACGAACTCGAGGACCTTATCACCAAATCGTATATGCTTGTTTTCGAAAAACTGCCCGCCGGTGTTCGTTCAGAATTCGCTCAAAAGTAGTGTTTAGAAATAGTTAACCTCCCTTGAATATACTCATCGGGTGAAAAACATTCATCGTATTGCCGCCATTATTCTCTATTTTCTGATCTACTCGTCGATGGTGACAAGCCAAACCGTTCCATCGTTCAGCATCGAAGGCCATCGCGGAGCACGCGGATACCTGCCGGAAAACACCATCCCGTCGTTCATTAAAGCCCTCGAACTTGGCGCCGACACGCTTGAGCTTGACGTGGTCATAAGCAAAGACAGAAAGGTCGTCGTCTCGCATGAACCGTGGTTTTCTTCTGCCATTTCGCTCGACCCGAATGGCTACAGGGTAGAGAGGTCAAAGGAACGTGAGAACAACATTTTCCTGATGACTTACGCAGAGATCAGGAAATGGGACGTAGGCAGCCTCGGCAATCCTGCATTTCCGGAACAAAAGCAGATGAAAGCTTACAAACCGCTGCTTTCCGAAGTGTTCAAAGAGGTCGATAGATTCACAAAATCCAGGAAACTCCCGCTCGCTCACTACAACATCGAGATAAAGGTCGAAACCGATGGTGACGGCAAATTCCAGCCGCCGCC
>CAYTDJ010000579.1:0-1893 GCA_964436265.1 uncultured Chloracidobacterium sp.
CTGTTCAATGGGAGGATAACGGGTGCTTCCGCCTATACGACGACCGGTACGTTTCCGAGCGGGGCCAAAACGTCGATCATTATCACGTTCATCGCAGATGCGGTCAATCCCGTTCTTGCTTGGGGCGGACATATTTCCACCCGGCACGACTGGGGCGGCAACATGTCAGCGGTAGCGATCCCCGGTTCGCCATACCATATGCGCCTGCTCGACCTAAACGGATCGGGCGGCAATCAGGACAGATCGCTTTCGAGCGGCGCCGTGATATTCCCGGCGCATCTGACGATCATCAAAGATGCACAGCCGAACGTTTCCTTCCCGTTCGATTTCACGGTAACGGGACAGGCTCTTACACCTTCGACGTTCACTCTCGATGACGACGGGCAACCGCTTCCATATCCGAACAGCCAGATCTTCAATGACATCGCCTTGTTCGGAAGCACGAATCAGGTGATCGTAACGGAATCGTTCACGGGAACCATATTCTCGCTTTCTGACATTCTTTGCACCAGCGATCCGTATGGCGGTTCAGGAACAAATAACAACACCATCTCGATCGCAAACAGAAACGTCGCGATCACACTCGAAGAAGGTGAGATCGTTACCTGTACATTCGTCAATCTTGTAGTTGGACCGACCGCGAGTCCGATCTGGATCAGCGGACGCGTAACATCTGCAGAAGGACGTCCGTTAATCAGGGCGATGGTAAGCGTCTTGAACGGAACAACGGGCGAGGTCCGCTATGCCTATACCGGATCGTTCGGCTATTACCGAATGGAAGGACTTTCGGTAGGTGAGGCTTATGTGGTGTCGGTTTATGCAAAACGATACAGTTTCAACCCGGCATCTGTGCTTATTACTCCAGATGACAACGTCTCAGGACTGAACTTTACCGCTTTACCCTAACGCAACTGCGGGCAGGTCTGTTTTGTGACCACAAGCCCATTCAAAGAGCCGGTCATGAACGGCCGGCTCTTTTTTATTTTGATCACGTAAAGCTAATGTGTGCGGACACTTCCAAATAAAAAGGCCCCGGTCTCCCGGGGCTTTCTAACATCAGTCGTATAAATATATCTTCATTCCAACGGGCATCAGCTTGAAAAGCCTTTGGTCGGCGCCGCGCGGAACACGGACGCAGCCATGGCTCGCGGGCCTCGGCGGTATCGAGTTGCTGCCGTGTACTGCCCATCCGCCGCGAAAATAGCTTGGATAAAAGATCTGGCCAAGCGGTGCCGTGCGGGTACCGTTTATCTTTCGCTGAATGCTGTACTCTCCGCGCGGAGTGCTCGCGACATCCCATTTGCTTGTTGACCTGTCGAAGTATCGCTCGCCGCTGCCGGTCGAGACCGGTACGATCAGGTTCACCTTTCCGTTCTCGTCGACCATGAAAAGCACTTGTCTGGTTATGTCGACCTCGATATGTGCGGGTCCCTGATATTTTGGCGACGGCGCCGTAGCTTCGCGAAGCCTTTCGAGAAGCGATGAGGTCAAAACGCCAGTCCTCTTCAAACGCTCGACCTTTTGAAATGCCATTACGGCGTGCAGCGACATAAAGTCCAATCGTCCGTCCGTGTCATTGACCATATAGCCAAGTTCCGAAAGAAGCTGCTCGGCCTCGGCGATCTGCGTTTTGTCTTGCAACGCGGTCTCGTTGTTTCCGATCGCAAACGACGTCACCGCAGTCGAACCGATCAGGACAAAGATCGCAGGGATCAAAATAAAGAATATCGATAATTTCCTTTTCATATCACCACCCGAAACTGGCCTAAAATTGGCCGCTTAAATCAGGCCTTACCATTGACGGACTGCCAAGACCATTTTGCCTTTGGCCAATGTATAAACGCGTGAACCAGTCAGAAATTGCAATTCGGTGCTAGAATTCTTCAACGATCA
>CAYTDJ010000580.1:0-1892 GCA_964436265.1 uncultured Chloracidobacterium sp.
GTTCATTCTGGACTTTGTATCAATGCCCTTACAACACAACGATCGCAAAGTTTTCCACAAATCTCACGGAGAAGATCTACTTGACAAATTTCCCGATCCGGTCGAGGCGCGGATGCGTGAGGCAGCCAAGCATACTTCCGTTTGACGCGCCGCGATCGCAGGACCAATAGACGAACATCGCACGGCCGATGATCAGCTCGCGCGGAACGAAGCCCCAACCGCGGCCATCGTCGCTGTCGTCACGGGCATCGCCCATACAGAAAAAGCTATTCGGCGGAACGATCATAGGCTTGCCTTCAACCGCAAAGTTGTACTGTCTCGTCGGCAGTTTCATGCCCGAACGGACGGCGTCCATCGTGTCTTCATGGTAATAGACGTTCCATTTTTGGTCCGGCTGCTTTTCTTCGAATTCTTTGGTCTCCAACGCCCCGTCCTTTACCTGGGCCTCGCCGATGATGCGGTGTTCGGGGAGCGGCTGATCATTTATGTAAACCTGATTGTTCTTGAATTCGACCTTTTCTCCGGGAAGGCCGATAACTCGTTTGACGTAATTCAACTGGTATTTCACCAGTCCGCGAGCGCGGTCCGTATCCGGCCTGACGCTGTTTCCGGGATATTTGAAAACGATGATGTCGCCGCGTTCGATCTCGCGCATAGGAAGCAGCGGGATCGGATTGCCGCCCGGATTGAAGATGAACTTGTTGACGATCAAATAATCGCCGATAAGTATCGTGTTTTGCATCGAACCGGTCGGCACGGTGACCGCCTGAAGGATGAACGTCATCCCGAACAGAGCCATCACGAGCGTAACGGTGAGCGATTCGAAATACTCGCGGAATAGTGATTTCGGCGGCCCTTTCGGTTTTGACTCTTCTGCGGCTTCTTCTTTGTTCTCTTTCTCTTTTTCTGCCATACGTGCGGAATTTACTACGTCAAGTCTTGTTAATTCGTTTCGCCTTTCGCGTCCTCTATTATCTTTAGAGCTTCGTTTGCTGCCATCATCTCAGCAGCTTTTATCGATCTGCCCGATCCGGTCGCACGACCGCTCGGCCAGGTCGCCTCGACAAAAAACGTTCGGTCATGCGGCTGGCCTTCCGTGCTTATGAGCGAATAGGCCGGTGCCGGAAGCTTTTGTGCCTGCAAGACCTCCTGCAGCATCGTCTTATAGTCAACCGAAGTCTTTGGCGTGACATTCTTCAGTTCGTCTGCGAAAACGCGTGTGACAAACACTCGTGCGGCGACGTAACCACTGTCGAGAAAGATCGCGCCGATCAATGCTTCGAGCACGTTTGCCAGAAGCTGTGGTTTGGTACGCCCGCCAGACTGCTCCTCGCCGCGACCGAGCCTCATATAGCTTCCCAAAGCGAGGCTGACAGCGATCTGCGACAGTGTTGCGGTGCTGACCAGACGGTGCTTCATCAGCGTAAGTTCGCCTTCTGCAAGGTCGGGGTTCTTTGCGAACAGAGCCTCTGCTATCACCAGTCCGAGAACAGAGTCGCCAATAAATTCAAACGATTCGTTTTCTGCCGCCCGGATCTCGGCCTCGGGACGGCCTTTGAGCCTTTCATGTGCCCAGGATCGGTGCGTGACCGCCCGTTCAAGCAGTTCGGGCCTTTCAAAACGGTAACCCAGCGATGTCTCAAGCTTTGCGAGGCTCATCGAGATCGAAAATTAGAGTTTATTGGGAAAGGCGAAAAAAAGAAAGCCGGGCGTTTTTAGGCTGCCCGGCACGATCTTTAGATTTAGTAATTGGAGGAGTTACGGTTTCTTTGCAACAGCCGGTGACGCGGTCGCTGGTCCGCCCGTGGTAGTTGTAGTCGTAGTTTCAGGATCGACCACGGGTTGGACCGCCGAAGTCGGATCGGGAAGCGGCCTTGCGGTCGCGGTCGAGA
>CAYTDJ010000581.1:0-1892 GCA_964436265.1 uncultured Chloracidobacterium sp.
GAAGTGCCTCGGCACCGCCGGCCTGCAGCGTGCGGGCAAGATTCGCCGTTTCGGTCGTGATATGGGCACATGCTACCAATTTCACGCCCTCAAGCGGCCTTTCTTTCTCAAAACGCTCGCGAATAAGGCGAAGTACCGGCATTTCGCGGTCTGCCCACTCAATGCGCTGCTTGCCGTGCGGAGCAAGATTGATGTCCTTGATGTCGTACTGGATCGAAGTTGAAGGATTAGCCATTTGTTGCGATACCTCTGTGTTGTTCAGCCGCCGATCGAAGCGTTTCGGCTTTATCTGTCTTTTCCCACGAAAATTCGTCGTTTAACCGGCCAAAATGGCCGAAACGAGCCGTAGCTTTGTAGATCGGGCGGCGCAGATCAAGCGTCTCGATGATCGCTTTCGGCGTCAGCGTGAAATTCTCGCGAACGATGTCCGAAATACGCTCGTCATCGATGATGCCCGTGCCGTGCGTGTCGATCAGGACCGAAACCGGTTCGGCAACGCCGATCGCGTAAGCCAACTGAACAGTGCATTTATCGGCAAGTCCGGCAGCCACGACGTTCTTTGCGATGTAGCGGGCCATATAGGCCGCAGAACGGTCAACCTTCGTTGGATCTTTACCAGAGAACGCACCGCCTCCGTGCGGGGCATAGCCGCCGTACGTGTCGACGATGATCTTACGTCCGGTCAGGCCGGCATCGCCCATCGGGCCGCCGATAACGAACTTTCCGGTCGGGTTGATGTGGTATTTCGTGTTCTCGTCAAGCAGTTCGGCAGGAATTACGGGCTTGATCACGTGCTCCATGATATCCGCACGGATGTCCTCGATGTCGAGATCGGCGGTCTGCGTCGAAATTACGACCGCCTCCACACGGAACGGACGTCCGTCGCGATACTCGATCGAAACCTGCGATTTTCCATCAGGACGAAGATAGGGAATCGTGCCGTCGCGGCGAACTTCCGAAAGCCTTCGCGTGAGGTTATGAGCCATTTGGATAGGCATCGGCATCAGTTCGGGCGTTTCGTTACAGGCGTAACCGAACATCAGGCCCTGGTCGCCCGCACCGCCCGTATCGACACCTTGAGCGATGTCCGGCGACTGTGTGCCGATTGCATCGATTACCGAGCAGGTATTCGAATCATAGCCGAACTCCGCGTCGTTATAACCGATCTCGTGAATGGTATCGCGAATGATCGTCTTGTAATTTACCTGCGCCGTGGTCGTGATCTCACCGGCAACAACTGCAAGTCCAGTCGTGACAAGGGTTTCACACGCCACGCGGGCAGTTGGGTCCTGTTCCAGGATCGCGTCCAAAATCGCGTCTGAAATATTATCCGCTATCTTATCCGGATGACCCTCAGTCACCGACTCGGATGTGAACAAAAAATTTCCGTTACTCAAGGCTTTGTAACTCCTTACTAATCGTCTATCTATCGAGAATTGATACGAATACCAAAACGAAAATATTAACTTTTCGTGACGTGCCTGTCAAAACAGTTTTCGGGATATCAGCCCTTCAGAAGTGAGCACATCGGGGAAAATCCGAGTTATATCGATTTCGGAGGAGCGGTCAGTCGTTAGTAACAGTAACAAGGAAACTGAGCGGAAGGAACAGATGGGCCGTAGGGGAAAGCCGATGAGCATCTCTGGATCTCTCTATTTATCGCAATATATTTATTGCGTCTGATAATAGAGATTATGTAAACGAAAGCATGCTTAACATGGTGAATGGTCTAAATATTTGAGTTAGAATGGCTTAGACCTCGGCCGTGCTGTTCTTTACAGCCTCAAAAGCTGTCTTAAGTGCTTTTAGGATCTCGGCGCGGTTCCCGTTCGATTTCTCGGCGAAATGAAGTTCCAATGAAAACTCCGGATTCTTGCCATCAAATTTGAAAG
>CAYTDJ010000582.1:0-1890 GCA_964436265.1 uncultured Chloracidobacterium sp.
TTTGCGTGCCATCGCGAGCAGTTCGTCACGCTCTTCCTGAATGACCATTGCCTCGAGAGAACCGCTGGTCGGAGAAGACATCGAACCCGTCGGCCTTTCTATCAGATCGTCGGGAAGAATATCGGGTGCGCGGATGACCTTTGGCGTGACCGCGATCACGATGTCCACTTGGCGGTTATCGCGAGTCGGCGCTGAAAACAACCTGCCCAATATCGGGATTAGTCCAAGCAATGGCAATCCCGACTTCCCTCGGCTCTCGACATCCTGAGCGACGCTTGCAAGCAGAAGTGTCCGGTTATTTTGAACTCTCGCCGTTCCCTTGATGGTGCGTTCGGAAAAGACCGGATTTGAATCCGTCCCGCCGGCTACGACGTCTTTCGATTCGATCTCCATCGCTACCTGAACGTCCTGATTCGGGAAAACGATCGGTTTGAATTTTAACGTCAAGCCGACCTGTTCATAATTGATCACGTCGGACACGACACCGTTATTCGAAGTGTTCGCGGCGGTTACAAACTGTGCCGTTCTGACAGGAACTCGTTGTCCGATGCGGGCGGATGAATCCTCGTTGTTGAACGCATGGATCTGCGTTGACGCAAGCAGCTTTGTGTTTCCCTTGCTCTGAAACGCGACCAGATTCGATGCCGGCAATACGATACCTGCGCCAAACACCGACGGGATCACATTAGCTGCCGTTCGTCCAAGCGTGCCGAACAACTCGTTGCCGCCCAGCCCCACAACACCGCTCGTAGTTCCGCCAAGAGTCGTCAATTGCGATTCGTTTCCGATCTGGTTGCCCAATTTCAACAGATCTGACTTAGACACTTCATAGATCGCAACGTCCATCACGACCTCGGCCCGGTCCTTATCAAGGGAGCCGATCAGCTTTTCAAAAAGGGCAATATTTTCCGGAGTGTCGCGAATCGTGAGACTGTTAGTCGACGGGTCTTCGACGACGATCGTTTGCGTTCTGCCCGGCTGCGCCGGGATCGCCGTCTGTATGATCGTCTTAACGTCCTTCGGATTGGCATTAGCGAGATAAAAAGTACGAAGCACAAGCGGCTGTAGTTGAGCACGCCTTTGATTCGAAGCCACAAGAATTGTCCGCGGCCCTACCTTTTGGAAAAAGAGCGATTCCTGAAGAAATATATAGTCCAGTGCACGAGCCGATGTAACATTTTTGAGTTCGATCGCGACCTTTCGGCCAGACAGCCGTGAATCAGTGTCAAATAGGACGTTCAGGTCGAGATCCTTGGCAAGCTCCTTGATGATAAACATCAGGTCAACCCCGCTCGGAAACGGAATGTCACGCAATTTCTCGAGCTTCTGAGGCATCTTTGCCCCATCCGGCATTGTCGGATAGCTTGTGGGTATCAGCTTTACGCCTTTGGTGCCGTCGGTCTTTGCATCCGGGGAGTTGCCTTTGTTGACGTCCTCCTGCATTCGGACCATTCGCGCCATTTCGGACTTCGCAAGTTCATTGACCGGATCGAAAGAGTAAGCCTTTCGGAACGCAAGATACGCCCCCTGGAAGTCCTTTTGCTCGGCCAGCGTCCTACCTTTCGCCATGTACATTTGCGACGCGTTGAACAACGAACGCTGCAAGTGAAGGCGATACTCAGGATTCTTAGGATTTTCCGTGACTGCAAGAGCGAATGCCTCGGCCGCCTTATCCCACTCTTCTGCAGCCTCGTGTTTCATTCCTTCCTTGAAGAACTTCTTCCCGTTCTGGCTCCAGACAAATGAAGTTGAAGCTACCAGAAGTAAAACTGAAAAAAATGCTATCTTTTTCATTTTTTTAATCTCTTAAAATACTGACTATTGAGTGAAATCAAAATTAACTAAAAAATAACTACTTTTCAAGTTATCCTTTCATTATTGACAATGTAC
>CAYTDJ010000583.1:0-1887 GCA_964436265.1 uncultured Chloracidobacterium sp.
CGTCTATCGCGACGCAACCTTCTTCATCGACGAGAAACGACCGAAACTCATGCGAGAGTTGGTTCGGAACGAAATATGCGGCACCGAGTTTTGCCTCAAACGCGATCGCTCCTTCAAATTTCGCGCCAACATTCGGTTCATAGACGTCATCGAGAGGCCCGAAGATCCCAAAATACGAATATTGCTCAGAAAGGTCCTCAACAAAAAAATCTCCCGCAAACGTGAATCGAAACAGGTTCTGATACAGCTTTTCACGAGTTGCTTCTTCCGTTTCTAAAAGAAAACGGTCGCCTTCGCGCAACACGCGAACGGCCGCCAGCAACCTCCCCTGCGCGTTCGGAAATGCCGCAAGCATCTGCTCGCCGTCCAGAAGCGTCTTCATGTCGTTGGTGATCATTCCGTCGAGGAACTGAACCGCTTCCTTTCCCCAAACCGCGATCAGCCCGCGCCTTTGTTCGTAAAATCCCGCTCCACCCGAGCGGATGTGGTTGTAAGCCTCAATATCCATTCGCTCTAATTATATAAGTTCGGATAGCGTCTTGAAATGGCTGAGCTGCAGATCTAACCCGCGCTGGGCAGCGATAACCTGCGGGCTCGGATGATAAAGCGGGATCAGCGTGCGGCCATTCCAAACGATCGGCGATCCGGCATCATCCTTCAGCTTTAGTTCGTGCGGTTCGACGGCCTTTATTGCCTCGAGAGCTACGCTTCCCAGCGTTGCGATGACCAAAGGATCGATCAGCTCGATCGTCCGTTTTAAGTACGATGAACAGTTCTTGATCTCGGTCCGCGTTGGTTTTCGATTAGCGTCAGTCGCGGTTCTTGGGCTGCACATGACCGCGTTTGTTATAAAGATCTCTTCCCGCCTTAATCCGATCGAGTCCAACAATGTCTGAAAGTTCTTTCCCGAATTGTCTCCATAAAATGGCCGTCTTGTTCGGTCGGCTCCCTGGCGTCCCGGCGCCTCCGCGACGAACATGACTTTTGGGTTCAACGTACCGTTCAAGTCACTCAAAACGGCGGTCTTTTCCGCCAGTTCGGGACAGACCGTACATGCTTGTGCTTCCGCGCAAAGAGACTTAAACAGATTCGCTTTGGACAATGCCATACTCACATTTGTTACAATAGCGGTTTCAGTTTAATACTCGGAACTTCACTATCACAATGAGCCAATTATCAGAAGAAATCGTCTTGGAATCGCTAAAGCAGATCATCGACCCAGATCTGCGCAAAGATATTGTCACACTCGGATTTATCAGAGATCTCGCCATTGATGGGGGCGATGTGTCATTTCGTATCGTGCTGACCACACCCGCCTGCCCGGTAAAGGAACAAATGGAAACCCAGGCAAACGACATCGTTCGCGGCCTTGAGGGCGTGACGAACGTTTCCATCACCATGGATTCCGAAGTACCGCAGGGCCGCGGTATCGCGAATAACGTCGCGATCCCGGGCGTCAAAAACATCATCGCCGTCTCCAGCGGCAAAGGCGGCGTCGGCAAATCGACCGTTGCGGTAAATCTGGCCGTGGCTCTTGCCGCTCAGGGTGCAAAGGTCGGAATAATGGACGCCGACGTCTATGGCCCAAACATACCGATGATGCTTGGCACAGGTTATGATCAGCCCGAAGTCTTCAACGGCCAGCTTCAACCGATAGAAGCTCACGGCATCAAGATGATATCGATGGCGGTACTCGTACCGCCTGACAAGCCGATGATCCTTCGCGGCCCGATGCTCCATGGCGTAGTCCGTCAATTTTTGACCGACGTGAATTGGGGCGAGCTTGATTACCTTATCGTGGACATGCCTCCCGGAACCGGCGATGTGCAGCTTTCACTCGCTCAGCTTGTACCCGTCCAGGGAGCGGTTCTCGTTACCACTCCTCAG
>CAYTDJ010000584.1:0-1885 GCA_964436265.1 uncultured Chloracidobacterium sp.
CGATAAGGCACGGATTGCGGAATGCTGAAGAGATATTTACTCCTGAGCAGGTAAACGCAATTATTGGAGGCGACCGGAATTTGGTGGTCAAGACCTCGTTGGCTGCGCCGGCGAAAACCAATTCGAACGAAGAAAAGGCGGTCAAGACCTTTTACCCTGTCTCTGGAAAAGCAAAAACTTCACCTGCAGGAATGTCGAATCCGGACGAGACCGATAAACAAAAGAAAGTTTCAGGCGACCTTATGGCAACTACTAAGATCCGTTGATGAAAGACCTTGAATGAAGAGAGCTAAGCGGCATTCAAAGAAAACGAACCTCCGTCAGCAAGCGTTCAACCGATTCATGCTGATAGTAGCGATCCTTGTCATTTGGATCGGTGGCATTGGAGCAAGGCTGGTCTATCTTCAGGTCCGACAGCACGATTGGCTACGAGATAGAGCGGAAAAGCAGCGGATCGATGTTAGAAAAAGCAAACTCCCCAGAGGAACGATCTTTGACCGCGACGGCCGTGTATTGGCGATGAGTGTCTCCGTGAAGACACTCTACGCGGACGCGACCGAGATCGACGATACGGCTGCAACAGCAAAGGCCGTGGCCAGACTTACAGGAGCCGACAAGAACCAGCTGCAAAAGGTCCTAAGCGAGGGCAAGGAGAGCGAACGCCGATTTGTTCCGCTCGTGCGCGGCTTGGACGAGGAGGCTGCACAGCGCCTGAATAAAGGCCTAGAAACATCAGACGTAAAGAAGGCGGATCTGCCTAAGTATGCGGGGCTGCATTGGCGTGACGAGCAAACGCGAAGTTATCCGGGAGAATCGCTGGCGGCCCATGTTATTGGTTTCAGTAATGCCGACGGCGTCGGGCAGGCCGGCATCGAACAGTCACAAAACGACCTCTTATATGGCGCGGTTATCAAACGTGTGCAGGAGCGAGACCGCCTAGGGCGAGTCTATGATGAAACCATCTCTGAAAAGGAGCCCCCAAAAGATGTTGTATTGACGATCAAGAGCTCCATTCAATACAAAGTCGAACTGCCGCTTGCAGAGGCAGTCAGGAATGCGGGGGCAAAATCGGGAATGGCCATAGTTCTAGATCATAAGACAGGTGAGATACTCGCACTGGCCAACTACCCGACCTTCGATCCGAATCAGTTGAAATCGATATCGAACGAGAATCTCACAAATAGAGCTGTCCAGAATGTCTATTCACCAGGTTCGGTCTTCAAACTCATTACATACGGTACTGCACTTGAGCGCAATCTTATCTCACCCGACGGTACGATCGACAAAGGTAACGGCACGATCGATGTTGCAGGCCACGTATTTAAGGATCATGGCGGCGGCGGAACCGTGACCTACACCAAGGCACTTGCCCAATCGAGCAACGTTTCGGCAATCAAAACGGGGCTAAGGGTCGGCAAAGAGAATTTCTATTCTTCGCTTCAGAAATTCGGATTTGGAAAGTCCACCGGAATAGAATTGCCCGCAGAAACGGGTGGTATTGTGCGCAACCCGGCACGATGGAACGGAGACTCTTTGGCGTCAATGTCGATCGGATATGAAATTGGGGTGACAGCTTTGCAAATGGCATCGGCTTTTGCGACGATAGCAAACGACGGGGTCAGAATTCAGCCGCGAATCATTAAAGAAATCAGACAGTTTGACGAGAAGATCGGTTCGACGACTGAGCCCGCACGTGAGCAGGTCGTGTCGGCGGAGTCTGCTCGAAAACTGCGGCGAATGCTGCGAGAAGTAGTTGTTTCAGGTACCGGAAAACGCGCGGCTGTCAGTGGTTATTCAATCGCCGGGAAGACCGGAACTGCGTGGAAGTTCGACGAAAAACTGAAGCGGGTGAATCCCGCAAAGTACATGTCGTCGTTTATTGGTT
>CAYTDJ010000585.1:0-1881 GCA_964436265.1 uncultured Chloracidobacterium sp.
GAAACCTCTGCTGAGAAGGATTTCTGCTATGCCGCTCATCCCGATACCGCCAATGCCTATGAAATGAATTCTCTTGACGTGTCTAAACATTACGTTTCAATTCTTCGATCAGATCGACAGTTTTCTCTGCCGCGTCTTTCCGACCCATCGATCTAGCTGCGGCCTCCATCGCCGTGATGGTTTCAGGCGATCCGATAAGCCCCGCAATTTCTTTCGCCAGACGCTCGCCGCTTAGTTCACTCTGGACGATCATCTTAGCCGCTCCGGCTTTCTCCAAAGCCTCGGCGTTCTTCCGTTGGTGATCGTCGGCTGCAGTTGGTAATGGGACCATGATCGCAGCTTTTCCGGCCGCAGCAAGTTCTGCACAGGTTGTCGCACCCGCTCTACATATCACAAAGTCAGCGTTTCCGAACTCCACAAAGATGTCCGAAATAAACGGACGTATGTCGGCATCGGAAAACGTCGAACCGGCGTACGCAGCCCTTATTCTTTCAAAATCGGCCTCGCCGGTCTGATGGGTGATCGTCAGTCGATCGCTGATATCAGCCAGGCCGACGAGAGCCTCGACCATCGCGTTGTTAATAGCTCTCGCACCTTGCGAACCTCCGAAGATCAGGACGTGGAAGTCCTCCGAACGCTTCTTGGGCGGCACCTCAAAAAACTCTTGTCGAACCGGATTTCCCGTTACGACGCCTTTCTTTCCAAAGAACGGCATTGCCTCCTCAAAAGTCAACGCTGCACTGTCGACAAACCGCGACAACCGTCGGTTAGTAAAGCCAGGCAGAGCATTCGAGTCCATTACAAGCGTCGGCACGCCCATTATCGCGGCCATCAACAATACAGGCCCAGAAACATATCCACCCGCACCGACGACGACGTGCGGGCGAAACTGCCTGATGATCTTCCGAGCCTCGAGAAAACTTTTGGGGAGTAAGGAAAGGCCCTTTAGTTTTCCGACAAGCCCAACATTCTTCAGTCCCGCACTATGGATCAGGGAAAGTTGAAAACCACTCTCAGGTACGATTTTGGTTTCCAGTCCTCGAGCCGTGCCGACAAATAATACTTCAGACGCTTCATCGCGCCGCATGATCTCTTTTGCAACAGCAATTCCCGGATAGATATGACCGCCGGTGCCGCCGGCTGCGATAATAACCTTCATCTGATCGCTATTAAGACCTCAGATTTCCTTTCGGTACGATTCATATCTTACGACCTTTCTTCCTGTGTACAGGCTCAGCCAGGTCCGCGGCTGCATTTCCGCCATATCGTGAAATGCTCAGTAATAAACCGACCGCGAACATCGTCACCATAACCGATGATCCGCCATACGAGATAAAGGGCAGCGGAATGCCCTTTGCCGGTAGTATCGATGTCACTACGCTGATGTTGAACAGCGCCTGAACGATGATCCCCGTAATGAGGCCGATCCCGAGAAGCATGCCAAACCGATCCGTCGACTTTACCGCGGCACGCGTTCCTCGCCATAAAAGGAGGCCAAACGCAATTACGACCGCGAGTGTCCCCAACAATCCCCATTCTTCACCAATGACCGAGAATATGAAATCAGAATATGGGTACGGCAGATAGAAAAGCTTTTGCTGGCCTTTGCCAAATCCCTCACCAAATAGTCCGCCCGAACCGATGGCATACAGCGATTGAACGACCTGGTACCCCGCGTCATCGGAATGGGCGAATGGATCGAGAAATGCCATCAGCCTTTCGACCCGCCACGGTGCGAACCAAACAGCGGCCATACCTCCGACCACCATCACAGCTCCAACGGTTGCAATATGTAAGAGCCGCGCTCCCGCGGCAAAATAGATCGCGGAAAAGATCGCGCATAGAACGATGGTAGTGCCGAGATCCGGTTCGATAAAGACC
>CAYTDJ010000586.1:0-1871 GCA_964436265.1 uncultured Chloracidobacterium sp.
CATACTTGCCTTAGCTTGACCGCACTTCGATCTGTCGAACCGTCGCCTTTTCAATCCGATCGCGTTTGATCTCAAATCCAATTCCCGGGCCGTTGGGAGCGGTGATGGTGCCTTCGGGCGAGACCTCGACGGCTGGTTCGATTATGTCTTCGTGCCAGTAGCGTTTTGATGCGGAAACGTCGCCGGGCATTGTGTAGCCCGCGAGGGTCGAGATGGCGATGTTGTGTGCGCGACCTATTCCGGATTCGAGCATGCCTCCGCACCAAACGGGAATTCCGTTTTCGCGGCAGACCTTTTCGACAAGTTTTGATTGTGTGTGCCCACCGACGCGGCCGTTCTTTAGATTGATGATCTTGCCGGAACCGAGCTCGATCGCCTTGCGGGCATCTTCGGGCGATTTGATGGGTTCGTCGAGGCAGATCGGCGTCTTGATCTCTTTCTGCAGCTTGGCGTGGTCGATGATGTCGTCGTACGGAAGCGGCTGTTCGAGCATCATCAGATCGAACTCATCGAGCGATCTTAATTTGTCGATGTCGGCGAGAGTGTATGCAGAGTTGGCGTCGCCCATCAGCTGGATATCCGGGAAGGCGGCACGAACTTCTTTGATCACGTCATAATCCCAATGCGGGGCGATCTTGATCTTGATCCGCTGATAGCCCGCTTCGACCTCGGTGGTGATCTTTTCGATAAGCTGTTCGACCGAATCCTGAATACCGATCGACACACCGCACTTGATCGTCTGGTTGACGCCGCCGAGGTGTTTCCACAGCGGTACGCCGAGTTTCTTTGCCTCAAGGTCCCAGCAAGCGGTCTCGATGCCCGCTTTCGCCATTCGATGGCCGCGTGCCTGTTTCATCAGACTCCAGATATCGGCAGCAGAACCGACATCTTTTCCGACGACCATCGGGGCAAGAACCTTCTCAGCCGTGACCCAGGCCGAATCAGTCCATTCGTCCGAATATCCGGGCTCCTCGCCGCAAGTCATTTCGCCCCAGCCTTCGGCGCCGTCCGCATCTTCCACGCGGACAAGGATGATGCGGCGTTCGTAGGTGCGGCCAAAGCTAGTCTCGAAAAAATGAACAAGCGGAAGATTGATCTCGGTGAGTTCGATTGTCTTGATCTGCATCAAGTAAATGTTAAACGGTAAACGGCAAATGGTAAACGGCGGACAGATAACAGCTATGCCATATTCCGTTCACTTCCATTCGAACGAAGGTCATTCCTTGATCTCAAACTGGATGAACTGCGATGCGATGTTTCTTTTTGCCCCGGCGAGGCTATCGGTGACGATCACCTGAAGAACGTAATCGCCGGGCGTCATGTTCTTATTCAAGTTGAGCGCGCCCGACGCTTTTATCCGCTCCAGATCGGTCTGGCCATTAAGCTCGACCGCCGTTTCGCGGCCGTCGAGGATGAGCTTTGCGTCGCGAAAGACGCGTACCCTGGCCGTCAGTCCGGGTTTCTTTGCGCTGTTCAGTTTTGCGTTATATATCTCGTAACCGTAGCGTAAGACGGTGCCGGGCCGGAAGGTCCGAAGGGCCGTGTCGTTCAATGGATCGGTCGCGTCCGTTTCGGCTCCGTCACCTACCGTCGGATCGAAAGGTGTGTTATTGGCAAGGCTATTCCATTTCGCCTCGGTGAGGTTATCGAGGATGAGGCTCGATAGTGTCAGAACCCCTTTTTTTAGATTCGGTATCTCGATGAACTGGCTTGCAGAACCGACAACACCGGTCTGCGGATCGCGGATCGCGACACGGTATTGATAAGCTCCCGGCTTCTTGACCGGGAACATGAAATGGTAAACGAATCCGTCACGGACGATCCTTCGATACACGTCGGGCTTCATATCGACAATATATGATCTACCGATC
>CAYTDJ010000587.1:0-1856 GCA_964436265.1 uncultured Chloracidobacterium sp.
GACGTCTTCCTCCCCGGCAAACGTAACCCTTTTGGTCCGCGGCGGCAGGCAGAAAGTGTCGTTGCAGAGTTGAAATCGGACGTCGAGAGCGATCATTTCTGAGGAGACGCTCTCAATCGCCTTCACAGGTACCGTAAATTCTGCCTTGTCTGTAAAGAACTTCGTTTCGAGCGGTTTTCCGTCAATGATGAAATTCTTATCAGGCTGGACCTTGGGCTGGGGTGAGACTATCTTTCCTGAGATGACAAATTTGCTTCCTTCCGGTACTTTGATCGTCGTTGCTATCGGCCCGCCGTCCGGTTGATCGAGTGCATAAAGATGCCAACCGGGTTCGACCTCGGCGTTGAGTTTTACGTAAACGGTCGCTTCCTTACTGATCTCTTTACCTTTCGAATCAGAGTCAAGGCTCCACTTTGTCGGATTCTGCGCGATAGCAGCTGAGGAGAGCAGCAAAATGATCGTTATGTATTTCAGATGGTGAAGAAACTTCATCGTCGTCCTTAATAGTATTATTTGAAGATAAATATCGCCAACAGTGATCGCGATCAGTGCAGAAAATACGGTTTTGCACAAACCAGACCCCTCGCCTATAATAATGAGTTTACGCCGCGTATTTATTCGCGATCATTTGCAGTTCGGAGGGGCATAACCTTGCCAAAAGCAGCAGTTAGTCATAAAACAACCGGAAACCGGAATGGAACGTCCGCAAAAACCACAAAACCGTCAAAGGCGAAAGCCGATAAGAACGGAAATGAGGATTTCGCTATAGTTGAACTCGCTAAGGCGGAGTATCAGAAGCGCCGCAAATCGCAATTCGACGCGATCAAGAAAACCGACAAGAAACTTCTTCGAGAAATGCTCTACCAGATGGTCCTCGGCCGGCGATTCGAAGAGAAATGTGCCGAAGTTTACCGAATGGGCAAGATCGGCGGTTTTTGCCACCTTTATATCGGCCAGGAAGCGATCGGAGTCGGTTCGATGATGGCGTTGAAGCCCTCGGACATGGTTATCACGTCTTACCGCGATCACGTACAGGCAATGGTCAAAGGCATCTCGCCCGAAGCCGTCATGGCTGAGCTTTATGGTAAAGAAGGCGGCTGCGTAAAAGGCAAAGGCGGTTCGATGCACATGTTTTCCGCCGAGCATGAATTCTTTGGCGGACACGGTATCGTCGGCGGCCAGATCGGTGTCGGAACCGGTATGGCGTACGCCGCAAAATACAAAGGAACCGATCAGGTCACGTTATGCTTCTTCGGAGAGGCGGCGGTCAATCAGGGCATTTTCCACGAATCGCTCAACATGGCGCAGCTTTGGAAGCTGCCCATTATTTACATCTGCGAGAACAACCAGTACGGAATGGGCACATCGCAGGACCGAGCAATGAGCACTCGCAATATCGCAAAGAAAGCCGACGCATTTGAAATGGCGAATGAGTTCGTTGATGGAATGGACGTAATGGCGGTTCGCGAGGCTACCTTACGTGCGATAAAACGTGCCCGCGAAGAATCGCTTCCGACGCTATTGGAAGTTAGAGCATATCGATACATGGGCCACTCGATGTCTGATCCCGGTAACTATCGCACGCGTGAAGAGATCGCAAAATATCAGGAACGCGACCCGATCGTGCTGTTCAAGGACAGCCTTAAGGAAGCCAAGGTTTTGACAGAAAAAGATTTTGAGAGCATCGAACGAGAGGCCGTCGAAGCAACCGCCAGAGCGATCAAATTCGCAGATGAAAGTCCATATCCGGCGGAAGATGAGCTGTTAACCGACGTATTTGCATAATTATGGCTGTTTTAACAATTCGTGATGCACTGAACCAAGCATTACGAGAAGAAATAATCAGAGACGAAAAC
>CAYTDJ010000588.1:0-1856 GCA_964436265.1 uncultured Chloracidobacterium sp.
CCATCCCATGCATCAGATAAACTACTATCCGCGATTATCCAAGCCATATAATTTCCCTTTCTACCGGCGGTATGCCATTTTCATATCCGCAGTTCCCAGAAGATGCTCAGGTTCGGTTCATCGGGCTATACAGGATCGAAGCCCGGACGATTCTCGACCAATACGCGAACGTCGCCGACCGCGACCGGGTAGACACGATCGTCCCTACCCGTTTTAACGAGGCCCGACGTTGATCAATAGACAACGACGTAGAACGTCGAATTGATCGGCACGTTGCCATCGTGCCCCTGAGTAATGACGTATATCTGATTGACGGTCGCTACCGGGGCAATATCCGGATCATCCGAGGTTGCGATCATACCGATGCGAAAGGCGGCTTGATATCTGATCGCAAATGAAAATAGTCGGTTATTGACCTGGAATCCGAAATCGATTCGGTAAAGTCCTGTATTGGTTCTTGTTGCCGTAAATCCACAGTTGCCGCTTGAAGTTCCGGTCACGCCATTGTAGCAACGGACAATATTAGCGTTTGGATCGACCATGATCATTGCTTTCGGCACGCCAAAACTACCCAGAACTTGTGCGGCGTTTCCACCGACCACAGTGTTTGCTCCGTCCACGCTGAGATAAAGAGGGACTGCCTGAGCTGTACCGTAGTTATATCCCGTGACTTTTAGGTCGATCCCTGAACCTGATTGGAGGACAAGGCTGTTACCGGACGTGTTGTCCGTCAGGCGTTGACCCGCTTCGAAGCCGGTACCACGGACTTCGAGACCAGCACCAGGTGCCGTTGTTCCGATGCCGACCCGGCCGCCGGTGGTAATGACCATTCGAGTCTGCCCCGCCGTTTCGTCTGCAAAATAGAGCTGATCGCCGTTAAAATTCTGCGACGATCCCATGAACCAGCTTCGGTTAGGCGTTCGCATATAAAACCGCGCCCAGTTGTTCGTTCCGCCAAGAGTCTGAGCGACAAAATGTGTTGAGTCCGGACTGATCGACCGCACCGGGCCGCCCAAGCCCAAACGATAAAACGCGTCGAATCCGGTGCCGACCGCCATCGATCCGCCGATCTGACCGTTTCCGGAAACACTGAAATTACTCGACGCTTGTTGGATCTGTGTGTTTTGAATGTAGTTTGTGCTGCCGCCGAGAGGAGTTCGAGCGTCAGAAAGGCGAACGTCTGTCGTTTGAACAAACTGATTGGCATTTACCCCGCCGAGTTTTTGTGAATCGAGAGCCGTGTCCGCCTGGGCCGCAGAAAGCGTCCGCACCGAATATGGCGAAGACGTGATCTGTTCCCTTGGGGTGAGCGTTACGTAACTCTCGCCCGCATTGCGTCGCACGGCTATCTCGATCCACCGATTCGCTCCATTTAGCGCGCTGACCCCAAAATCGAGCGAAACTGAAAACACGCCGTTTGTTGCGGTGACCGGGACATCAGCCAGCGTCGTGCCGATCTGATTACCGCCAGAAACGGCGTCAAAGAGAAGAAACTTCATCTGAAAGCTGCCGTTGGCCGGATTAGCGCCATCGGTCAGGCTTCCTTGATATTTGAACGCCGTCGTCTGTGCGCATAGATCGTTTCCGACAGCCACCAACCCAAGAACGATCGCTAAAATAGTAATTTTTAGAACCATATTGATACCTCCGAAGTTTCGGCATAGAATCCCCGTCAATTTCTACTCAGCAGGACTCGCTGGTGGGACTGTGTTGATGAAAAGACCAAATGGGACAATTGCGGGAGTCTATTTGTCCTTAATGACCGAGTTCCTGAACGCATTAGTGTCCTGTACAGCGCTATCTTCTCAGCGTCTTTCCGGTCGCAATGTTTGAAGGGGCCGAATCGCCTCCCGAAT
>CAYTDJ010000589.1:0-1838 GCA_964436265.1 uncultured Chloracidobacterium sp.
GGCGAATGTCTAAAGCTGATGGAAAAGGACATGATCCGTCGAATGCTTGTGGTAGATGAAAACAACAAGCTGATGGGCATCGTTGCTCAGGCGGACGCGGCACTCCACGCTAGAGAAGAAAAGACGGCGGCGTTTGTCAAGGACGTATCAATGGCACACAGGGCGTGAGAATCGATGCAGGCCGGAGGTGAAAGCAATGACTTGGGGATTTCTGGATCGTCGTGAAGCGGGTCGCAGGTTGGCGGAATCCTTGAAGGACTATGCCGGTCGGGATGACGTCGTCGTATTGGCACTTCCGCGCGGCGGCGTTCCGGTCGCATTTGAGGTTGCTGAAAGCCTTAACGCGCCGCTCGATGTATTCGTTGTCAGAAAGCTCGGCGTCCCGGGCCAGGAAGAACTGGCGTTTGGAGCGATCGCTTCGGGAGGCGTCATGGTCTTCAATGAAGAACTGGTCAGAGCCCTTCGATTGACCGATTCGATCATCGACCGTGTTGCGGAACGCGAACTGGCTGAACTCAAACGCCGAGAATCGGCATATCGGGACTCTCGTCCGGCAGCTGACCTGTCGGGCAAGACGGTGATCATCGTTGACGACGGCCTTGCGACCGGGGCGACAATGCGAGCCGCGATTAAGGCGCTGAAACAATTGGGGCCCAAGGACATCGTGGCGGCAGTTCCGGTCGGGTCGGCTGACACGTGTCGTGAGATCGACAAAATAGCTGATGTAGTTTGTGTTTGTGAAGAGACCCCTGAGCCGTTCTATGGTGTCGGGATGTGGTACAACGATTTCTCGCAAACGACCGATCTAGAGGTTAGGGAACTTCTTGCGCGGGCCGAGCGGTCAGTTCATCAAACGGCGGCGGCCTGAAGCGAAATTGGGAGGAAATCATGTTCGGGACTTCAACCGTCGCCCTGATCGAAGACGTTATCAGGGCAGAGGCGATCACACTTAGGCCGGACGAGATCGAGGATTATGATCAGCTGCTTGAAGCGATCGGTGACTCGCGTTTCGTTCTTATCGGCGAAGCGTCTCACGGTACACACGAGTTTTATCGCGAACGTGCGCAAATAACAAAACGATTGATCGAGGAAAAGGGCTTCGATGCCGTTGCCGTCGAAGCCGATTTTCCTGACGCTTATCGCGTCAACCGTTATGTCCGCGGCGAAGGGACTGACGAGGAGGCCGTCGATGCTCTAGGCGGATTCAAGCGGTTTCCGGCGTGGATGTGGCGAAACGCCGATGTTCTGGACTTTGTCGGTTGGCTGCGAACATACAACGACGATCTGCCGGCGAACGCTAAGAAAGTCGGCTTTTACGGGCTTGACCTTTATAGCCTGCACTCCTCGATCGAAGCGGTTCTCACGTACCTTGAAAAGATCGACCACGAAGGCGCAGAGCGGGCCCGCCGGCGCTATTCCTGTTTCGATCACTTCGGAGACGATACTCAGGTTTACGGATATGCTACGGCCTTCGGCCTTGCCGAGTCGTGTGAACGAGAAGTCGTATCACAGTTGATGGAATTGAACCGCCGAGCGTCCGAACTGGCCCTTCGCGATGGACGCGTCGCCGAGGACGATTTCTTTTTCGCGGCTCAAAACGCGCGGCTTGTGAAGAACGCGGAGCATTACTACAGGACGATGTACCGCAGCGACGTTTCCTCGTGGAACCTTCGCGACAAACACATGCACGACACGCTGACCGAACTCGCCTCTCATCTTTCGCGAAACGGCAAGGCCGCAAAGATCGTTGTGTGGGAACACAACTCGCATCTCGGCGATGCGCGTGCGACCGAAATGTCCCGTCGTGGTGAATGGAATGTCGGGCAGCTGACACGCCA
>CAYTDJ010000590.1:0-1832 GCA_964436265.1 uncultured Chloracidobacterium sp.
TGGGCGAATGCCGATACGTGCCTGACCGCTTTCCTGCATTTCGGCGGTTGCCGTAAGTTCGAGTTTTTGTCCGCTTCGCTCGACAAGTATCTTCAGCGGGGCATCTTTGTTTGTCTGGACGAGCGTCATGAAATGTTCGACGTTGCGAACATTCTCGCCATTTACCGCCAATAGCCTGTCGCCGTTCTGCATTCCGGCGCGCATCGCAGGTGTGTCGGCGAACACTTCGCTTGCGTAAACCTCAGCGATGCCGCCTTCAGGCCGCATGTCAGTTTCGCCAAAAGCCTGTCCCTTTCGGTCGGCCCTGGTCGGAGTGATAGTCGCATCGATCTTTTCTCCTTTACGCTCCACCGAGATCGCGAGGGGCTTATCCGGAGAGATCGCCGCACCTGTTTCTATCTTCCGCCAGGTCGGGTTGGCCTCGCCCTCGAACGAAACGATCTTGTCTCCCGCTTTGAGTCCTGCTTTTTCCGCGGCACCGCCGGGTGCGACATAGGAAATGATCGGTTCCGGAATTGCAGGCACGCCGTAGATCAATGCTCCGAAGAACGGTATCGACAACGCGAGGACGATGTTCATGAACGGGCCGCCAAGCATTACCAAAAACTTCTGCCATCGAGGGCGAAGTTCGTAGAGCTCTGTCTCGGGGACCTTTTCGCCGGATGAATCGCCGCCTTCAAGCGCTGCAGTCGCTTCGTCGCCGTAGAGTTTTACGTACGCGCCGAGCGGGATCGCAGAGATTCGGTAGTCGGTATGCCCGACCTTAAATCCCCAGATACGCGGCCCGAGTCCGAAGAACGAATATGCTTCGACCCGCATCCCAAAGAGCTTTGCGACTATAAAATGACCGAACTCGTGAATGTTTATGGCAACACCAAGTACGAAGATGACTGCGAGTATGACTAATAAAATATCGGGCATAATAAC
Organism: uncultured Chloracidobacterium sp.; assembly: GCA_964436265.1. GTDB lineage: Bacteria > Acidobacteriota > Blastocatellia > Pyrinomonadales > Pyrinomonadaceae > OLB17. The sequence continues at coordinate 928 of CAYTDJ010000590.1, forward strand.
TACAAAAATACCAATAAATACCTCGAATTAGAACCCAAATCGTTCATTTTCGTTGCAGACAATCACGCTGCGGAGGCAGCAGTTTCGGTTTTCATTATAGCGCGTGTGCGCGCCCACTCATCGGCCGCGACGACAGTTTCGAGGGAATCGGCCGCGTTCGAGACATGTTCGTTCATCACGCTTTCATTGACCGCGGCGATGTCAGACAGTCTGATCCTTCCGTCCAGGAACGCTTTAACGGCGATCTCGTTCGCTGCATTGAGCACCGCCGGCATTGTGCCGCCCTCTCGAAGCGCTCTATACGCAAGCCCAAGACACGGAAAGCGTTCGATGTCCGGTTCCTCAAAAGTGAGTCCGCCAAGTTTGCCAATATCCAGCGGTTCAAGACAATTCGGCTTACGCTCGGGATATGTCAGCGCATACTGTATCGGGTGTCTCATATCCGTCACGCCAAGTTGGGCAACGATCGAGCCGTCGATCATCTCTACCATCGAATGGACAACCGATTGCGGATGTACTACAACCGATATTTGCTCGGCTTCGAACCCAAAAAGCCAGCGAGCTTCGATCACCTCGAGGCCCTTGTTCATCAGCGTCGCCGAATCGATGGTGATCTTGTCTCCCATCGACCAATTAGGGTGGTTGAGGGCCTCTTCGCGAGTCGCATTCTCGATCTCGTGTTTTGTTTTCGTCCGAAACGGCCCGCCGGATGCCGTAAGTATCAACCGACGGACCTCGCTTGTTCGCTCGCCGCGGAGACACTGGTGTATCGCGTTGTGTTCGCTATCGACGGGCAATATTTCAGCACCGGACCTCGCGGCCGCAGCGGTCATTAACTCGCCAGCCATTACCAGAGTTTCTTTATTTGCTAGAGCAATTCGTTTCCCGGCCTCGATCGCTCTAAG
>CAYTDJ010000591.1:0-1830 GCA_964436265.1 uncultured Chloracidobacterium sp.
CGAGATGTTTGAACGCCTTGTCCTTCCGCTAAAGACAAATCGCAGTGTCGATCTGACGATGGACTTTGCTGAGGAAACTGCCACAGAATTCCGTCCGCATCGATACAAACTCGAAAATATCGATGTGATTCTCCTTGAGGGGATCTTTATCTTCAAGAAGCAGTACGTAAAACACTTCGATCATGCGATCTGGATAGAATGTTCTTTCGAGACTGCCCTGCGCCGTGCGATCGGCCGCTCGCAGGAGGGACTAGATCGCAAAGAAACGATCGATGTCTACAATACCATCTATTTCCCTGCCCAAAGGATTCATATAGCAAGAGACAACCCGCTGACGGTCGCCGACCTTATGTTTGATAACCGGTCTGGTTAGATAAAAAAGGCGTTGAGATCGTTCGGATCTCAACGCTTACCTCAAAAGAGAACAGGAGGAGTGTACGAAAACAACTATGCGAAAGCCGGTGTCATCGCTTTCTTGATGCCGTATTCGCCGGCAACGCGGGCGAGTGATTTTTTCAGCTGGCCGCGGGCTCGCGAGAGACGCGACATAACTGTGCCGATCGGGATGTCGAGGATAGCCGCGACTTCTTTGTAATCAAACTCATGAACGTCAGCAAGCAGGACGACCGAGCGGTAATGGTCGGGCAGCTTGTTTAGTGCAGTGATCACCTCGGTATCCGTCAGGTTTTCGGGGATCGGCGCCGTGAACGTTGAGTTTGCAAACACGATCTCATCCGCTTCCTGGATATATTTCGCCTGGGTATATTTCTTACGGCGATAGTGGTCAAACTTATTAAATAGGATCTTGTATAGCCATGCCCGGCAGTTCGTACCGAGTTCGTAATGATCGAACGATTTCCACGCCTGCATATAGGTTTCCTGCACTAGATCATCCGCGTCGGTCGCGTCACGGGTAAGGCGAACCGCCGTTCGGTATAGGTCATTGATGTGGTGCATTGTTTCCGCTTCGAATATTTCCGGTGTGATCTGTGTCATTGTTCCTGCTCCTCAAATTATCGAGAAATAATTGCTTACAACCGTTTGTCGGCCGAGGAGCAGAAACCTTACAGATTTTTTTTGATTTTTATTCGGCCTCGGAAACAGTAGGCGCTCGAAGAGTCAGGAACTGTACCGGATCTTTGTGAAAGAAAAGGTCGAGCGTCCAATCGAGCGCTACCCGCAGCTTCTTTTCGAACCTAGGCAGCTTCATCAGATAGATCGTCCGCCATAGCCACCAGGCGACAAAACCCGAGAAGTTATAGCCGAAGATCTGAGCAACTCCCGTTCGCCTGCCAAGTGCGGCAAGCTGTCCGATGGTTTCAAACACAAATGGCTTTCGGCGGCCTCCGCGTATCGACGCTCGAATGTTATGGGCCAGGATCTTACCCTGCCTTAACGCATGCTGCGCCGTTGGCGGAAATGTCTTTCCGGTCTTTGGGTCGATTATTGAAGCACAATCTCCAAGGGCCCAAACGCCCGGAAAACCTTTTACTTCCATATACTCGTTGGCACAGAGGCGTCCGCGTTCCTTTTCGCACGGGAGCGTGTCGAGCATTGGGTTCGGAGCGGTGCCGGCAGTCCAGATCATCGTGTTCGTGATGATCCGTTCTCCGTTGCTGAGTACGACCTCAGTTCCGTTGACCTCTGCTACCTTTGTGTTCAGGAAGATCTCGACGCCGCGCGAGCGGAGCTTTTCCTCCGAGTACTTGCCCAGTTTTTCGTTGAGTTCGGGCAAGAGCGTGTCACCGGCATGGACGAGAATGACACGGATCATGTCTTCTGTCAGATAGGGATAGAACCTGACTGCCTCGCGGAGAGAATAGTTGATTC
>CAYTDJ010000592.1:0-1825 GCA_964436265.1 uncultured Chloracidobacterium sp.
CCGGTGGGGGGGCTAGCTGATGGAACGTAAACAGCTGAGTCCGTTGAAAGGCCGCCATTAGGAAAAGGCGAACTGGTCTTGATCGTAGACGACGAAGAACACATTCGCGAAACAGCGGCAGCCGCACTCGAATCTTTTGGGTATAAGACGGTCACAGCCTCAAACGGTGTTGAAGGCCTTGCCAGTTTTGCTGAGAATCTGGAGAGTGTTTCGGTCGTTCTTACTGATATTTCGATGCCAAAGATGGACGGCCCCTCAATGATAAAGACCTTGAATAAACTTTCACCCGGCATCCCTATCGTCGCAATGAGCGGTTTGATGTCAGCTGAACAGAAGGCGGCGATCGAAAGCCAAGGCGTACGATTAAATATTACGAAACCGTTTACGGCTCAAACCCTTCTGACGACGATCGCTCAAGCACTCAAGTCTAAGTAGCCGATGATCAAACGCCAATTAGCTCGTTGAGTGACGGACAACTAAGACCGAGCAAGGTGCGTGATGGATCACCGCATCGGACACTGATCCTAACATCCGACCCCAGAATCCTCTTCCATGTGAACCTACCACAATAAGATCAGCGCCCCAGCTTCGTGCTATCTCTACAATTTCCTGTTCCGCATTTCCCTTAACTACCTCGACCGTAACAAGAGTATCGGGCGACCTGAACCGGTCTCGTATTACGTCCATCGCTTCTGTCGCCGAGTGTTCCGCTTGGCGTTCCGCAGCCTCGGAAACCTCACGATAAAGCTCGGCTGACACGGCAAATGGTTCGGCCGCAAGCGCATAGTCTTCTTCAAAGACCGATACGACCTTTATCTCAATTTCTGGTTTTGTACTGAAAAGGACGCAAAATTCCTCTACCGCATCCTTGCTAAAATCAGACCCATCAGTAGCAACGACGACTTTCATTACTTGGATACCTCCTTGACACGTTTTAAGAGGCAATCCTCGTGCCTGCCCGGATTATTCACTCGGAAGGAACGGAAGAGATCTGTTTCCCGGGGGGCGGGTTCGCCTCGACGTCTAGCTATTCTAGGAAAGATAAATTGGCGTTATGCGATGAAAATTGACCGTACGGACTTGATCAAGTCGAAGAACTGCGAAAGGGGCATAGATATTGCCGTTCTATGAAGTGTTGATCGAATAATGAGTTAAACTCTAATCCTGCTGTTTGGTTCGGAGGTGAAGACGATGATCGAGATCGAGGAAATGAACGATAAAGATGTGCGGGCGAAAATATCTCAGTTGGGATACGGTCATTTGGCATGCTGCAGGAACGATCACCCGTATGTAGTTCCGATACACTTCGCTTATGACGGAGAATTTGCCTTTGTTTATACAACTGAGGGCAAAAAAGCGGAGATCATTCGCGTAAATCCGGAGGTATGTCTTCAGGCCGAGGAAGTTGTAAATAACGAAAATTGGACCAGCGTAATGATCATAGGCGACGCCGAACAATTGACCGAGGAGGCTGACCGGCGACATGCTCTGGATCTTATTGTAAAAGTGAACCCTAAATTAACGCCTGCCGTCAGCATCAGATGGATGGACAGCTGGGTTCGTGAAAACGTCGAGGTCATTTACAGAATAAAGCCGCGAATGATGACGGGTAGAAGAACGGTAAAGCGCGACAAGGAAAAAAACATACTCGTCGGAAAGCAACGACAATCGCAGCTCTATTGAACTTCAGTATTTTTAAAGAAGTTCCGAAAGAAGAACTTGCAGAAACAGGCTCTGAACTTTTGCGTCGATGCTTCGGCATCTATCTTCCTCACTCTGACCGTCAAACGGACCTATCATAGACAGAACCGTTCCACGGTAAATT
>CAYTDJ010000593.1:0-1822 GCA_964436265.1 uncultured Chloracidobacterium sp.
CGACGTGTAAATTCATTCCTTGACAGCGTGTCCCGCGTTTGTCTCCTATCGCCACCCGATGCGAACAAGTTTTCTAAAAGACAATTAGGTCAAAGCCTTAAGAGGCTTTTGAACGTCCGAAACGGAACGGGTAATTGGCTCCGCCTTCAGTTGGCCTGTCCTACGAAACCTCTCGACGATCGCAGCTCTTCGGTGGCAAAGAAAACACTACAAAGACCAATAACCCGTATCCCTATTTCAATTTAGAAAACAAAACGAAATTTACTGAAGCCCCGGCCGAATGGCCGGAAAGGAGTGAGAAAAATAATGCTGTTCGGTAAAAAGAAAAGCGTAGCCGGTTTAGACATCGGTTCCAGTTCGGTGAAGATGGTTGAGCTTGACGGCAAGGTCGGCAGCCTCAATCTCGTAAGCCTCGGCTTTGAAAATCTTCCCGACGATACGATCATCGACGGCCAGATCATGGAGCTGAACGTTGTTTCAGACGTCATTCGCAATGTCTGCACAAATAACAAAGTAAGTGCGGACAGCGTCGTCACCGGCGTCAGCGGCCACTCGGTCATTATCAAGAACATCATTCTTCCGCCGATGAGCGAGGACGAACTTGAGGAATCGATCGACTGGCATGCCGAAGAGCACATTCCTTATGACCTCTCCGACGTCAGCCTCGATTATCAGATCACGGGCAATAACAGCGACTCAACACATGTCTTGATCGCGGCATGCAAACGCGACCGCATCGATAATGTCCGCCAGGCCATCCAGCTCGCAGGAAAGCAGCCGGCCGTGATCGACGTCGACACTTTCGCACTTCAGAACTGTTACGAAGTGAACTACCAGCCTGATGAATCGCAGGTGGTCACGCTGCTGAATATTGGTGCCTCGACGATGAACGTAAACATCGTCAAGGGTACTCGTTCGCTCTTTACCCGCGACATCACCGTCGGCGGCAGCCAGTTTACCGATGTGCTTCAGCGAAGCCTCGGGCTGAGCTTCCAGCAGGCCGAAGCCGTGAAACGCGGCGTCAATCATGCAGTTGACGGTATCGAGGAAAAATCGATCGAGCCGCTGATGAACAACGTAACGGAGATCGTGGCGATGGAGATCCAAAAGACCTTTGACTTCTATCGTGCGACCACCGAAGACAATCAGACCGTTGTTCAAAAGATCCTTATTTCGGGCGGCGGTTCAAAACTGAACGGACTCGCTCAGGACCTTTCGGCTCGTCTCGAACTGCCGGTCGAGGTTCTCGATCCGTTCCGCAGCATCAAGGTGGACACACGGAAATTCGACCCGGATTACCTTAGTGAGATCATGCCCGAAATGGCCGTAGCCGTTGGTTTGGCAATGAGGGGAGTGAGTTAAGACAATGATCAAGATCAACCTACTGAACTCGGTAACGGAACGACAGGGTGGAGCCGTTGTAGCGGTCGACCGCAAGGTCGCAAGCGCTGGAATGCGTTTCCTTATGATGACGCTCGCCGTCGGCTTCCTTCTGACAGCGGTCATCGGCTGGGATGTGATCAGCACTCAAATGGCTAAGGCAGAGGCCGAACGTCAGCTTGAAGAGCAGAAGCAGATCGCAACAGAGCTCGAAGCCGTGATGAAGGAACAGAAAGACCTCGAAGCTCGCATTAAGAGTATCGACGACCGGATCTCAGCGATCAAAAAGCTCCGCGAAGAGCAGCGTGGTCCGAGTGCGGTACTCGAAGCCCTCCGCGAACGTATTGCTATGGTTCCCGGGCTCTATCTCCAGAGCGTGGAACAGGCAGGCGATCAGGTAACGATCAAAGGCAACTCGCCTGACGAAGCCGCGGTAACACAG
>CAYTDJ010000594.1:0-1814 GCA_964436265.1 uncultured Chloracidobacterium sp.
GGTAACGTATGGTGTCGTGCTTTTATTTCGCGTTCAGAAAGCAATCTTAACCTTGCCGCTGAGTATCGGCTAAAGACAGCTGTTTTGTCAAAAAAATGCCTGCGGTCATTCGGCAGGTTCGATCTCCGACAACTTTCTGACGTCGATCGATAGCGGCTCGTCCGGATGAGGTGTGTTGTAGATGTTGACGAATTTGTGACCGAACATGATCTGTTCAGGTTTGTATGATGATCTTGCGTGAACGGTCTGAGCGAATGTCTCGTCTGTTGCCGCAAGTAAAATGAGTATTTCCGCATCCGCAGCCCTAAGGTCTGATTCGGTCAAACCATATAGCGGCGAATCCTCGTCTATCGGGTGAACGACCGTCCATGCAAGCGGAAAGAAGACGACGCTCCGGCGTTCGAGTTCGAGTACGTCAAAACGGCGGACGCGCTTTCCGTTCTCCGTGACAAAGCGGGCAAACATTATCTTCGCGCTGATCTCGATGAGTTGATTGTTTTGGCCGTTAACGATGCGGAACATCAGGCCGGTGATGCCGCGGTAAGGCGCAACTACTGCGACGTCACTGAAGACGATCTTCGCGACCGGCCTCGCAAATCGAGCGAAAACCACGCCGGTGATAAGCGCGTTTGCTATGAGGCTGTAATACGATTCGACCGTTACAAGAAGATTCGGTACGATTCCCACCGGATGGATCGTCCCGTAACCGATGGTCGCAAATGTCTGCACGCTAAAAAAGAATCCGCGAACAAAGAGGTTATCGGTCGGCGTGCTCGACGTGTCGACCAGCGCTTCCGCGCCAAGCGTGGAGTACAAAACGCCGAATACGACGTTGCTGAAAAAATAAAGCAACAGCAATAGGCCCAGGAAATTGCCCCACGACATTGAAAGCAGAGAGTGATAGGGGTTGATAGTTGAAAAGAAACCAAACCCGGTCCGCTGCACGTTGAACGTGCCGTCCGAATTCAAAAATCGCTGCCGGCTCTGGCCCGCCACGAAGGAACCGAACCCGAGGTCCTTGTCGTCTTCGGTTTCGTCGGGTGCCATCGTCCTGTCGAGTATCTCTTCTGTCACGGTAGAAAGATTATAGGCAGGCGCGTTCGGGTTTGTAAAAATGAAAAGACACGGCCGGATTCGAGGTCTGCCGTCTCAACGTTGTACAATCCAAGTTTCAAATGTCAGAAGCAACAGCAAACAACCCGATGCCGCCAAAACTGCGGCCAAACGCGGAAGGCGGCATCGATCCGTCGTCGATCGCGGACCTCGTCGAATGGTTCCTTAACTACGACGAACGCACCGCCCGAATGCGTCACGCAAATACCGAGGAACTCTTTCAATGGAAACAGCAGGACGACGCGGCAAATGGCGTCGGAATTTATCCGTTCGAAAATGCCGAAGCGCGATTCGCCATAGGCGTGTTTCAGGCATTGCAGGAAAACAATTCGGAACCGCTGCTCGGTTTGTGGCTTAACGACGTTCTTGCGGCCCTGCACGAATCCCGCGAAACAAAACGCGAGATCACCGAAGCGAACGATCTGGATAAGGACATCGAAAAGTCTTCGATCGAGAAGAGCGGATCGCTGACGACGAATGCCGAACGTCGCCTTTATCTCACAAGCTGTTGGCTCGAAGCCCTCTGCACCGCTGAGGCCCGCGTTCTGGGCTGGATCTATCAGGAACTATACGGAAGACCGTTCACACCGACTACTTAAACACCTCGCATTGCTGCATGCTGCCGAATTTCATTCCTATTGCGAATGCCTTTTGCCGCTGTGCCGCCGATCCGTGAGTAAATGATTCGGGAACGACGTACC
>CAYTDJ010000595.1:0-1811 GCA_964436265.1 uncultured Chloracidobacterium sp.
AAACCGCGACAGAAGCGAAAGACCTGGATGGCAAGGCTGTACCTCTTTCGGGCACGGCCGAGTCGGCAAAGGAAAAACTCGAACAGCTCGATTCGGCAAAAGCGAAGGAACTTCCTCAGCAGCCGCAGGAACCGATAGAAAGTCCTTTCTAGTCCATTGGGGTCAAGTTTGAGTCGATGCGAAGGCTGCCGGAGTCGGCGGCCTTTTTTCTCTGAACATACGGCAGTCCCTAATTTATCTGCCTAAAATGTGATTTCCTTTCCCATTCGTAGTATTAGTATTAAAATAGCGTCTATATAATGTCGGTCGCGAATCCCAGAATAGTTACAAACAGACGCGACACAGTTGAACCGGTTGCGGTGCGCGTCGCTCCGCTGCATTACCTCTCGATCTTACTACTCGTGTCGTTCGGCTCTGCATTCCTTTTATACTTGGAACTGGAATTGGCGGCTTTCGCCCTTCTTGGGGTCGCTTGGGTCACCTTGCCATTGCTCGCCTTCTTTGATCGCGTTGTGTTTGACGGTAAGCGTATTCGTAGAACCGGTGTTGTTCCCCGAACATGGGCGCTCATGACAAGCACACGAGACCGCATAAAGCTCAGCGATGTAGAGATGGTGCAAACGAATATCCTTCGCACTATTCGCCGCGGCGGCAATCACATATATACCTACCGTACTTTGTTCTTTGGAAAAGGAAAGGTTTTTGCCATCCATTCCGGCAGAAATACGTACGGCCAGTTTATCGAGACTGTTCTACCGTTGTTGGATTCCGAACTGCTGGATCAGCGCTCAATCGAACTACGCGACAATTTTGCTGAAAGGCATGAAATAAAGCGTCGTGCACGAGAGGAGAAGATCCCAACCGCGGAAATACTTGAGGGCAGCTTAAAGGAATTTGGCAAAAAGGCGGGGGTGAACAAAAGGATTTCGGAACATGGGGAAACAAATGAAAAGGCCATCCAGCTGCATCATCTGGCAAACCAGCTCAGAGTCTCGGGCCTATTGCCGCAGTCTATCGAAGCGTTTCGAAGGGCAATGCTGCTAATGCCCCGTGACGCAAGATTGCTATTCGATTTTGCCCTCTGTTTACGTTCCTACGCCCGGACTCAAAGAGATAAAACGGTGGAACGCCGTGCTTTGGCAATGGTTCGGCTTGCGGAACGTCGGGCAGGTAGCGATGGAGAGTTGCTCGCTAGGATAGGCGAAGGTTATTTTCAGTTCGGCGAATGGCGTCGTGCGGCATACGTTTTTAAGAAAGCGGTCACGCAGGCAGGAGAACGTTTTAGGACGATGATCGGTCTTGCCGAGATAGCTCTCCACGAAGGAAAGATCGCCCATGTTATCCACAATTTCAGCGCGGCCGGAGAATTGGCAAAGGCTCCGTCTCTTCGCCGATGGACGAAAAATGAGATCGAGTATTTTTCTCGCCTGAACGATGACGAAGAGTATATGGAACTCGAGATCAGCCGTATGAATCTTCTCGACACATTGGATTCTGTGAAACGTTCTTCACTCAGGATCGCCATCGTTGGATTTCCGGCGATTATCCTTGGAATTCTTATGGGTGACAGCTTAATAGCGAACATAGGTTGGGCGGTTTCGATCGTTGCCTTATCTGTATGGGCCGCGTCGATCTTGCTCGGACATATGCTATCAACACGCATTCCGTACGATCTCGTTGACACAGAATAGTCCATCATAAAAATGGCCGTATCCAAGATCGGGACACGGCCATTTAAGAGAACAAATCAGGATCTTACTGTTTGGAACGCTTGGTAGCCGGTTTTTTTGTTGCTTTCTTCGAAGTAGGCT
>CAYTDJ010000596.1:0-1808 GCA_964436265.1 uncultured Chloracidobacterium sp.
AGTTTTTGGTGCATAGTTGATCTGGAAGGCTGACCAATGTATCCGCGACCGAAATTTCAGGAAGTACTGCTCGTGATCCGCGAGGAGATGGCGCGTGAGGCCGACTTTGATGTCGATTTATTTGCCGAAATCGTGAGGTCGGGCCTGGAACGCACCGGGCAGAAGCGATTTGCGATGGCGGAATTAGACGATAAGAAAAACGGACTTGACCACAGCGGTAGATCTTCGACCCCGAAGAATGCCCGATGATCGACCTCGCTTGTTCTCGCCAAAATAACTTGATTTAATCAGATAGCGTTCCTGATGAACGCTGGTTCACCGCCGAAATACTTCAAAACCTGTAAATGTTCCGATACCTGATCTCTATCTTGATCATCGTCGTCGTCGTTTCGGCGAGCGGTTATTTCTTTTTTAGAGATTACTGGGAACATCGTTTCGACGATCTGATCACGCGTCAGGCTAGAGTTTACAGGTTGGATGAAAAACTAGTCTGGAGCGTAATCTACGAAGAGACATATTTTCGCCCGGGTTCACGTGGGGAAGCGGACGAGGTCGGATTGATGCAGGTGACGCCGCTGGTAGCGCGAGACTGGGCAAAGGAAACCGGACTCAGCGAGATGGAGAAACAGGCGAATGATAACGTGGTCGAGTTTCTTAACGATCCGGAACGAAACATCCAGATCGGCTGCTGGTATCTTGAGAAACTTCGCGAACGATATCGAAACCGGCCGGCGGAAACGGCGATGATGCTTTCCGCGTACAACGCAGGCCCGAGCCGCGTGGAGGAATGGACAAAGGATTCTGACGCGGCAAACATCTCCGAAAGTGATTTCATTTCGCGGATCGGCATCGCCTCGACAAAGTCATATGTGACTTCCATTCTCGATCGATATCGAACCGTCGCGACCGCACGAAAATGAGGATAATTGCCGCCGATCATGTCCTTCCGATTTCTTCCGCGCCGATCAGAGACGCGGCGGTGGCGATCGATGGCGGGAAAATAGCCGCTGTAGGATCTCGGCAACAAATACAGGAAAAATACTCAAACGCTGAGATCGAAGATCTTGGGCCTGCTGCGATACTTCCGGGATTTGTGAACTGTCATTCTCACCTCGAATTGACCGCAATGAGAGGCTCTCTCGACGCGGTAGAGCATGATTTTCGTTCCTGGCTTTTGAGATTAAATTCGCTGCGGGCCGAGATGACCAATGACGATATCGTCGCAGCGGCGGTCGCGGGCGCAAGGGAAGGTGCGGCCGCCGGAGTTACATGTTTTGGCGATATTGGCCGATTTGGCCATGCCGGTGTTTCCGCTCTGAAAGAAGTTGGTCTGCGCGGGGTCGTTTTTCAGGAGACCGAATTTTCGCCGGATAACCGGACCGCGGACGACGATTTCAGAAATCTCGGCGAGAAGTTTGAGCGGTTGAAAGCTGAAGAGACCGAGCTTGTTAGTGTCGGTCTGTCGCCTCATTCACCGTACACTGTCGGTTCGAGGCTTTTTGAGCTTATCGCGCAATACGCGATCATCAATCGCGTTCCGCTTTCGATCCACGCCGCAGAGTCTGTCGAAGAGTTCGATCTGCTAACAAAAGGCGACGGTTTCTTTAGCGATATTTACGACAAGTATGACGTCGAATGGCAAAGCCCGCATTGTACGCCGATCGAGTATCTCGAACGCCTCGGCGTACTCTCAACTAAACCTCTTTTGGCGCACTGCGTTGTGGTCACTGACGGCGACATCGCACGACTTGCGTCAAACGGTACGAAGATAGCTCATTGCCCAAAATCAAACGCGAAGTTCGGACACG
>CAYTDJ010000597.1:0-1807 GCA_964436265.1 uncultured Chloracidobacterium sp.
CACCATAGGAACCGTCCATTCAGCCCTGTTACCTTCAATACAGTCGACCGTCCCGCCCGGACCTTTGTTGCTCCAGCTCTTGCTTAACTGATCTCGAAAGGTTGTCTTGCCGAAAGTGCCGCTCGCTCCTGCACTTGTCCGGTATGCAAAGTACGTCACGTTTTGGCCCTTAACAATTTTTCCGTTGCTTACCTCGAAAGGCGCGACAAACGGAACATTGCTGGAACTCGCGATCGGGGAGGTGAATGCCGTCCCGGCGGTGCCAATGATCCTTCTTTCGTTTTTTTGGAGATCCAAAACGACCGATACCTCGGTGCATGACAGCCCGACTGTCCATTCGTCTCTTAAGTTTTCAAAGCAGGTTTCGTTAACTTTTTCGTTAACGATCGTCTCCCAGAACTTTCGGCTAACCTGCCTATATATGACTTCGGGGGCGATGGTGGTTTTTGCAATGCGAACTTCGGTCACATCCGATCCCTTCGCCTGAGCATGGACGTTGCCTTGCAAAAAAGTCAGCAGGAAGAACATGGCTGTAAATGTCACCATCGATATTCGAAAGATCTTTTTCATTTTCTTCTCCTCTTTGTCCTATCTGGCAGTCTGCCGCTAGGATCGATCCAGTTGAACTCCTACGGTTTCGTGACTGTGGGCGTAACAATGGCTTCTGACTTGGCCGCCTTGGTTCGTTGAGCCGATACAATATTCACAAGAGATGCCTCGTCGATAGCACCCGGTATTATCCGATCGCCAATGATGTATGCTGGCGTACCCTCGATATTGAGGGTACTCGCAAGGCGAATATTGCGATCGATTTGCTCGTTTAGTTTCGGGTCGAGCATATCTCGCCGAAGTGCGGCGTAGTTCACCCCAAGCCGATCGGATATGCTCTTGATCGCAGCTTCGTCGGTATTTTGAGACTCCAAGAGCGCACGGTGAAATTGAACGTATTTTCCCTGCCTGGCCGCAGCGAGTGCTGCCTGTGCGGCCAGATGTGACTGCGGGACGAGGATCGGGAATTCCTTGTAAACGACACGAAGCGAAGCGTCTTTCAGAAGCAGAGCGTCAAGTGCGGGCAAGGTCTTTTTGCAGTAGCCGCAGTTGTAGTCAAAAAACACAACTATCGAGACATCCGCATTTGCATTCCCTGCTATCGGTGAATCTGGATCTGCATAAATTGTCGACTTCAAGTCTCGCAGGTTATTAGCAACCCTCTGCTGGCGTTCCTGTTCCTCTTGCACCTGCAAAGCCTGCAACGCTTCGCGAATGACCGCCGGATTTTTGAGCAAATATTCGCGGACAATACTCTCGATCGTCGCTTTTTGTTCTTTCGAAACCGGAGCCTCTGCTGAATCCGGCTTTGTAGAGGACTGCGTTTGTGCGGCGACCCCGGAAACGCAAAACACAAGGACCGACACGAGCGTTAATAAGATCATGCGATGATGCAAGGCAGATTTCATGATTAATTTCCTTTTCACTTACTTTCGACAAAATCCATGACTTTGACCGAACTTGGACAGACCAACTCGCGAACTGGCAATACTTAGTCCTAAACTCGGAAAACGATAAATATTAGGAAGTGTGGTGAAATATTGAAGTGACACTAATATTTATTTATGATTTTTGCAAGCCTTGTACGTTTTTACCCTCGGACGCACTGAGCGACCTATGCTAACCTGACACTTTTCGTGGGCTCGATATCTTCTGACAAACCGATTTATGCGATCGCCGGTCCGACATGTTCCGGCAAGACGTCGCTTGGCGTTTGGCTGGCGAAACGAGTCGGCGGCGAGGTGATCAACTTCGATTC
>CAYTDJ010000598.1:0-1803 GCA_964436265.1 uncultured Chloracidobacterium sp.
CTCAGATGCGATCCCCTTTATTTCCGTCGCGATGTCTGTGAATGCCGCTTCGTTTTCGGCACGCGTTGTTATTGCCTGCTTAACCTGCGGCCAATATCGATGGCCGTAGAGAAAGCGGTGCGACGTGTCGATCTTATCGAGTACCCCGAAATCGCCTTGCAAGTTGATACCCTTCATAGCCTCTTCCACGTTCTCGGCAGATTCCAGATACCGAACGAGGTCCAAAGGGTAAAAGCGGAACCATATCTGTAAGGCGTTACGGTCAACTTCGTGAATCTCCGGCAGCAGTTTTGCAATGGCGGCAAGCCAATCCGCTTCGGTATGGTTCTCAATAGCTTCAATGAATGCAGTGTTCATAGTCTCGATCCTATTCGCTTAAGCAAACGAGTATTAAAGCAAAAAGATCTTGTCTCCGCAATTAGCACTTATTAAGTGCGGGGGGCGGGCTGTGTGGCATAAGTGACGCGGAACATAGGTTCTCTGTATTCTCGTGAGGGACTTGTTTGGTGTTAGAATATGGCGATTTCTTCAATCCTCAATAGACCTAGGTACATATGAAACAAATTGCCCGTGTATTGACCCTTGCTGCGGTCATTGTTTGTTTTGGGACGTGCGTTGCGACGGCGCAGAAGCCGGACACGTATAAGGAGCTAGTAACGAAACTGAAGGCCGGCGATACGAAGATCGACTTTAAAGCGATCAGGATGGCAAGTCTCGATTCCGAAGAGAAAGACGCAGGCGAAGCCGACAAAGAACTGCGCCGAAAGGCGACCGAGGCATTGAATGCCAAAAAGTTCAAAGAAGCAATGAAGGCAGGCGAAGAAGCGCTTAAGGGTGGCTATCTGGACATTGATACGCATCTCATAATGGCGTTGGCCGCCCGGGGAGCTGGCGATAAGGCAAAATTCGAGTTTCATCAGGCCGTTTATGTGGGCTTGATCAACTCGATTCTGGGCAGCGGTGACGGAAAGTCAACGAAAACAGCCTATGTGGTGATCAATGTCGGTGAAGAATATTCGGTACTGACGGCCCTGGAACTGAAGCGGGGCAGTCAGGCAGTTCTCGACGAGGGCGGGCATAAATATGACGTTTTGACCGCCACAGATCCGAAAACAAACGAATCTGAAAAGGTCTATTTCAATATCGATGCTGTCTGGAAGGGATACGAAAAGGTTTTTAAGAAACCATAGAGGCTGCTGGGATCAGAGCCCACCACAAGCACCAGTCAGATTATCTGTGATTGGTGGTTCAGGCGGCTTGACACAAAATCCCTAAAATCATAATATCTAGAGTTTCGGACTTTGACGGTTCGGGTATTAGTGTGGCTGTGAGAGCGGCTAACACTCAGATTTTTGAGAGCTTTAACAGGAATTGTAGCGTAAAGGACGCCGAACCAACGGCGTTTGGGATTTCAACTGCGGACATGATGTTCGCGTTCCACTTGCCACGCTACAGCAAAGTTTAGCTTTCGACTATCGTCCAAAATTAATAATTCAACCAGCGAGTGCTGCTTGAGCTAACTGCCGAATACGTTCGGCAAGAGTCAGGTGAGACGTTAGTTTTGCCTTTAAGACATTAGATTATGCCGACTATTAATCAATTGGTTCGCAAGGGCCGCGAAAGAGTCAAATACAAAACAGCCAGCCCGGCTTTGCAGGCAAACCCACAAAAACGAGGGGTTTGCACGCGTGTGTATACTTCGACGCCGAAGAAGCCGAACTCGGCTCTCCGAAAGGTCGCACGTGTTCGTCTGACCAACCAGATCGAAGTAACGACCTACATTCCGGGTATCGGCCACAACCT
>CAYTDJ010000599.1:0-1803 GCA_964436265.1 uncultured Chloracidobacterium sp.
AAAACTCTAACCGGCGATCGATCCGAGCGATCGGTTCCGAAGGTCGATGCAACCAAGAAGCGGACGAGCGTGTACATTGGCGAAACTGAGAAGAATTTGAATTCGGCAGACGCTCTGGATCGACCAAGCCCATCGATACCGCTGAACGCGAAGACAGGTGAAGTCGCGATGGAAGAACTTCATGTGAAAAAGTCCTCTTCCTCGTCGAGTTCGGAACGGAGGGCACGAACTAAGAAAACAAGGGCACGTAAGAGTCCTCGGTAGGCCTTTCAAAGGGCACATCACTAAAGTATTCGGCTTCTTGGGGAAGGTTATGGTCTGAGAATTCGTCTAAACAAACTATTGAGAATGGGAGCAAATTATGTTTCGTTTGATCATATTAACTGGAATGCTTGCAGTATCGGCGATAGCGGCGACCTTGTTGACAGGGACTGAAGGCGAATCCATGCCAAGTTTCGTTAGATCGGAACCTACACCGCCGAGACGAGTTGCTCCAGGCAATACGGTCCGACGCACCGTCAATACCAACACTGCATCCAACATGGAGCCTTTCATCGGCGGTACCGACGACGGTTCAAGCATACGCAGAAAGCAGCCGAATCAAAATTCGTTTCAACGCCCCGTCAATGCCAAGACGGCAGCTAACCTGCGTCCGTTTATTGGCGGGAGTGATGATGGCCAGAGCATACGCAGAAAGCAACCGAGAAAGCGGTCGACACGAAGGCCAAATGAATAGGGTGGATCCCGCGCACATCCTCAAAACAAAAAAAGAGCACAGGCCTCATCGGCATGTGCTTTTTCTTAGTGATGTGATCTGTTACGTTATGCCGCTGCGGGTGCGAGTTCAGCAGCTCCGACCGCGTAAACGCTGATGAACTTGCCTTTGCGGCCTTTGTCCTCAAACTTCACTACTCCTTCGATCAGCGAGAAGAGCGTGTCGTCTTTCCCGCGGCCGACATTTTTGCCGGGCTTCCATTTCGTTCCGCGCTGACGTGCAAGAATGTTGCCGCCGAGCACATGTTGTCCGCCAAATTTCTTAAGCCCCAACCTTTGTGCCGCTGAATCGCGGCCGTTTCGTGATGATCCTACACCTTTTTTATGTGCCATTTTTCAATTGCGGAGTGCGGATTGCGGATTGCGTAAGTAATAAGATCGCAGTTCGCAAACGATTTCGCCTATCCGTTTCCTCCTAGATCTTTTCTATTTTAATTTCAGTATAACCCTGACGGTGGCCCTGTTTGCGCTTGTACTGTTTGCGGCGTTTCTTTTTGAAAACGATGACCTTTTCAGCGCGTCCGTGGCCAACGACCGTAGCCGAAATCGTTCCGCCAAGTTTTGCGTCCTTTCCTTCGCCCAGTACCAAAGCCTCAATATCGACCTTTCCGCCCTCTTTGGCGTCGATCGAGGGCACGCGGACCTGTTCGCCTTCTGCGACCGCAAACTGCTTTCCGCCGGTTCTAATGATTGCGTAACTCATTGGTTATCTCCTGCGGCACGGACAACATTTTGTCCAATAGCCGAAAAGACGAAATTATACGGATTCGAACGGTGAAGGTCAACCCGAAAGCTGTGATTTTGATGCCGTCCGCAATGATGATCCCGCGGTGAAAGATTGTGATATTATGGATTCGTTCCGCTTATCTGTAAATTAAAGGAGAATAAGGAAATGCAGGCAGCAGCAAAAATCCACGGGCCCGCGGATGAAGCCTATAAGATCCGCGAGATGCGCCTTGGGGCAAATTGGTTCTATTGGGTGGCAATTGCCGGAGTCGCTAATTCCTTGCTCATATATTTCTTTTCAAT
>CAYTDJ010000600.1:0-1786 GCA_964436265.1 uncultured Chloracidobacterium sp.
TTTTCAGTCCCATGTTCCGCCAGCTTCGTCCGCCGTCATCTGAGCGGTAAACGCCGTCACCGTAGCCGACGCTTCGCTGGCTGTTCCGCTCGCCGGTGCCTACCCAAACGGTCGCCGGGTTCTTCGGATCGAGCGCGATCGCTCCGATCGAGAACGAACCTTCGCCGTCAAAAACGGGCGTGAACGTCGTGCCCGCGTTCACCGTTTTCCAAACCCCTCCAGATGCGACAGCTACGTAATATTTACCTCTGTCGCTCGGATCTACCGCAAACGCTATAACGCGTCCAGAGGTAACCGCCGGTCCTATCGATCTAAATCGCATTCCCGAAAACACACCGCTTCCAAGTGGATCTGGCGTCGGTGTCGCAGGCGGTGCGGGAGTCGCGGTCGGTGAAGGCGTTGGCGATGCCGCGGCGGCAGTTTGCTTTGTCGCATCGCCCGCGGGCGTCTGCGTCGGCGAAGGGGCCGGCGATGCCCCGGGCCTTCCGGGCCGCTGGCCAAAAACGGTTAAAGCAAACAATGCCAAAAGGCAGACGGAGAGAGTGAACGGACGCAGTTTATGCACGGATATCGGCTCCTTAAGAAACAAATTGTCGTTGAAGGTAGAACGGTAATGATTATTTCGCTCATCCATATTTTTTTCAAATCCCGCGTTATTGTTATGCCGAATGCAAACGGTAAATTATCCCGATTCAGTTACTCCGGCATGAATGGGAAATGCCACGAATGTCCGAATCAGCTAAATGTGTCGGGCCCTCGAGATCCGGTGACGTTATCCGAAAAGCCTTGGGAGGCGGCGTTGGAGGTTTCTTGGAAGCAGTATTTCCATTGCATCGTCAACGGTAACGATCCCGGCGATGTCGCCCTCATCGTCGACCACCGGCAATGCAAGCAGGTTGTACTCTGCAATGATCTGCGCGGCCTCTTCGGCAGGGTCGGATGGATGTGCGAACCGAAATTCGCTTCGCATCACTTCCGAGAGCTTGAGACGAGGATCGGCGAGTATCAGCGAACGCAGGCTGATCAGTCCGACGATCTTCCACGAGCCCTCTTTTTCAACGACATAGAGGTAATAGATCATGTTCGGCGTTTCGGCCATCTCGCGAAGCCGTATGATCGTTTCGCCGACCGTCAGGTCTTGCGGGACATGGACAAATTCCGTTGTCATCAGGCCGCCGGCAGTGTCGTGTTCAAAAGCCATTAGCTCGGCGACATCCGCCTTTTCCTCGTCTTCCATCAAGGCGAAAAGCTGCTCCGATTTCTCTTCGTCCATCTCATCAAGAACGTCGGCGGCATCATCGGGGGACATCTCCTCCAAAATGTCGGCGGCACGTTCTTCGTCGAGTTCTTCGAGAATGCGGGCCTGGGCCTCGGTGGTCATTTCCTCGAGGGTATCGGCGGCGATGTCATCATCAAGACTCTCGACGACTTCGGTTCGGTGGATCGGCGAGAGCGACTCTGCAAGTTGTGCAATTTCAACAGGATGCAGCCGCGACAGCTTGTCCTTCGACGACTTTAACTGGACAGTAACGGTGGCGGTGTCGGTGGCGAGATAGCCGACGTCAGCCCAATCGAGAACTTCGACCACTCGATCGGTGCCGTAAAAACCTTTGGGCATGAGGCGGCGAAGAAAGCCTTGAAAGCTGACGTCCGCACCGGTCACGCGCCAGCGGTCACCGGTGTCGATAAGCTGGACATCGTTAACACGAACGACACGCTTGCCATCTACGTCGATAAGCTGGTTATCAAGCACGTCCTTGCCGAGCAAGACTTCGCCCTCGCGGCG
>CAYTDJ010000601.1:0-1785 GCA_964436265.1 uncultured Chloracidobacterium sp.
GAAGCGCCAACGCGAAATCGGGTGTGTCAGAGTGTAATTCCCGCTGGTGGATTGTACTAAGATTGTGATCATGAATGAACTCGATCGGATCTTCGATAGTGACGATGTGATACTTTTTTGTGGCATTGATCAATGCAATGATCGCGGCAAGCGTCGTTGACTTTCCGGATCCGGTCGGACCGGTAACAAGCACAAGGCCGTTCTTCAATTCAGCGGAGTTCATAACCGCCTCGGGAAGGTTGAGTTCCCGCCAGTCAGGCGGCGAAGAAGGAATAACACGCATTACTATCGCGTGAGAACCCCGCTGTTTGAAGATGTTCACTCGAAACCGACACAGTCCCGGAACCCCGTATGAAATATCCGCTGAGCCTTTCTTCTCAAATGCTTCGAGCCCCTGTTCATTGCCGGTGAGCATTATCTCCGCGAAAGCCTTTATATGCTGCGGAAGCAGTTTTTCTAGGCCACCGATCAGCACCCCTTCAAGATCCCCTGAAAGCTCGACCTGCGGCGGACGGCCTGGCGAAAATATCAGATCGCTGACTTTTTCACCGGCAGCGAGCATGTGCTGCAGTACGTTATGGAAAGACTGTACGGGTGGCGGGAGCGGCTTTGGTGTTGGAAGAACAGGAGTATTCATTGAGTTAGGCAGACAGGTATCGTAATTACTTAGGATTCGAAAGATTGGGGCTGCATGGATCGTAATGCTGATCCGAGGCTGGAGCCGGACGCGCGACCGACATAGGAATCATACATTGTTGTACATCTGTTCGACAAGCATTTTCGCAACCTTGCCCGGATCTGTTTATTTTAATAAAATCGAGGATTTCAGCTTGGGCTGAGACTATCGCAATCATATTTAATATAAGGAATGAGTTAACTTATGAAACGAGTAGGTATATTGGCGGGACGCGAAGTGACGTTTCCCGAATCTATTATCAAGAGCATAAATGAACGCGGAAATGGAGAGGTCGTTGCCGAAATGGTGACGGTCGGAGGCATCCGCATGGACCAGGAGAAGAAATACGATGTCATAATCGACCGTATTTCACACGAAGTTCCTTATTACCGCGCGATGCTCAAGCGTATGGCGTTGGAAGGCACCTATATAATCAACAACCCGTTTTGGTGGTCGGCCGACGATAAATTCTTTAACTTCTCGTTGGCTTCAAAGATCGGAGTAGCTATTCCGAAGACCGTTCTCTTGCCGCAGCACGCCTATATTAAGGACATTACAAGCGAAAGTCTGCGGAACCTCGAATTCCCGATCGATTGGGAGGGGATCGTCAATTACGTCGGTTTCCCTGCTTTCCTCAAACCGCACGACGGCGGCGGCTGGAAGAATGTATCGAAGATCCATTCTCTTGAAGAGCTTTGGTCCGAATACAACCAGTCAGGCACACTTTGCATGACCTTGCAGGAAGGTATCGAATACGATCATTTCGTTCGCTGCTACTGCGTAGGACAGGAAAAGGTGTTGATCATGCCGTACGATCCGTCAAAGCCCTACCTCAGCGGTATGCAATATGTGAACATCGATAATTACTTAACACCAGAAGTCCACAAACGTGTCGAGCAGGACGTGATCACGATCTGCAAAGCACTCGGCTACGATCTGAACACCGTCGAATTCGCGATAAAGGACGGCATACCCTACGCGATCGACTTTATGAATCCTGCTCCGGACGCTGAACTAGCATCGGTAGGCGAATATAACCACAACTGGATCGTAGAAAACATGACCGAGTTCATCTTCAAAAAACTCAAAGAAGGCTTCGACACTCCGGA
>CAYTDJ010000602.1:0-1781 GCA_964436265.1 uncultured Chloracidobacterium sp.
TGACTATTGAGGGTGAAAAGAAACCTGCCGCGGTATTAAAGAGACGAATTCGGGCCTGTTTGCGGACATTTGCGAGATGTCCGAAATTCCAAGTTACTAGGTAGTCGATCTTATAAAACGACGCGATCGCCACATGCACAGCATCCGCCATAAATTTGCGGTGAAATATCCCTCGCGAAATGTATCCTTCCGCCAAAATAGCGACCTCATCCACAAGATCCAGGTCGTCCATTCCTTTTAACAATTTCAAGTAACTGGAACGATGCGGTTCGTCTATGCGTTCGATCTCGCGTCTAACAAGGATAGAACTGCACGCCCGATACTCTCCGAGCTCGCGCTCGAACCATCGGATAGTAAGATCGCGTCTGAACGGATCACCGTTATCCAAATACGCGCCGATCACAGAAGTTTCGAGGTAGAGGCTGAGTTTCATCTATAGGCGGGCACTTGGGAAGAGTCTATTTTTCTGGATCGGGGTCTGCGTTGACAGATACAAAGGTGACCTTCGATTTCTTAAAGTCGAATGTCATTCGGTAATTTCGAAGAAAATTACCGCCGAGGATACCGGCTTGTTCAAACCCGGACGCTTCGTTGATGAGGTCGAGGTCGAGAGCGATCGCGGTAATGCTCTTTCTAGAGTGAGAACCAAAGCTGATACGAGGAAGGAGAAAAGAAGGAACGTCCTCGGTAATGCCGGCGGAACCGATAACACGCATCTTTTCGTCGCGAGCAAATGGAGCCATCGCATTATGATTTGCTATCTCGTCCGAAATGACCGATACGCTAGCGCCGGTGTCGACAATGAAATTCAGCGGTGTGTCAATGCCTTCGAGCTGGACCTCGCCGCTCAAAAATCCGCTGGACGTTAACCTCAACGGTAACGATATCCCGTCTGCGACCGGGACGTCATCCATGTTGTCTTCCCTTTTTTGAAGGATAAATGACTGAGAGCCATAATCGACCGTTGTAAGAAACTTTGAGATCATCGAAAGTCCGATATATCCGTCGATCTTCCCGTCGCTGTGAAACTTTCTTATGTAAACGGGAACACTTCGGATCACAACGTCACCGATACCCATTTCACGAACGAAACCGTAAATTATCTGAAACTTTCCGTCGCCCCCAATTCCCTTTGCAAAACCGCCCTTGGTAATTGGTTTAATTCCGAGGGCTTTCGCAGTCTCGTCTGAGATCACAGAAATTCCGGAACCTGTATCCAAAACGAACTTGAATTCCTGATCGCGGCCATTTAGCCGCATATTCACGATCGGGCGATTTCCGACAAGTTCAAAGGGCACCTTCGTAAAGGACGCTCCGCCGGTTTGATACAGGGCCTGCTTACCCCCAAGGAACCGGAGAAAATTGATCAGTCCTTTAATTCGTTCGCGTCGCTCATCATCTGCATTCTTTGAGACCCGGAGAAAATCCTCATAAGCTTCCGCGGCCTCCTTATACTTTTCCGCGCGTGCCGATACTTGAGCGAGGGCGTAATGGTAGTCAGCCTCCATCGGGGCGTGATAGACCGCTTCCTGAAGATTGGCCAAGCTTTCGCCGATCCCGTTCTCATAGAAATCGACCATCCCTATGCCCGCCCAGGCGAGTGCTTCGGATCGGTCGAGTTTGATCGAATTTACGAAGAATAATCGAGCTTCACGAAAGCGACCCGCGTTGAGCATCGTGGCCCCAAGAACCGCAAAGGCGTACGCATTCTTCGGCTCTTCCTTGGCGATCGGAAAGCACAGTTCGTAGGCGTCCAAAAGGCGCCTCATCTTGACGTAAAC
>CAYTDJ010000603.1:0-1776 GCA_964436265.1 uncultured Chloracidobacterium sp.
GAGGATCGCGTTCAGCCATGTCACGTCACGGAGCGCAAACGATTGGCCGACGGCGGACGTTTCGATCGTCGATGTCGCCTCGGGAAGCGTCTCGCCGTTTGCAGCAACGGCGGCAGCCGAAAGCGACCCGCATTATTCGCCGGACGGAAGGTCGATCGTAGTTTCGGTTAGCGATCTCCCGCTCCGCTGGGCACAGAGCAACCGTCTCGCTGTATTTCCGGCAGGCGGCGGCACGCCAAAGTTGATGGCCGCGTCGAACGACGGCCAGCCTAACGTTGTCGATTGGACACCTGACGGTTCACGTATTTACTTTTATGAGTCAAAAGGAACCGGTACGGCACTTTTCTACGCCGAACCCGCGACGGGGAAAGTGGTCGAAGAGGACTATCAGAATGCGTTGATCGGCGGTGTTACTATGACGCACATTGGATCGGCCTATGCCGTAACGATGGCCGTTCAAAAGACCGATGCTCCGCCCGAGATCTTTGCACTAACGCCCGGTGTTCGCGGCTTAACCCAGATCTCCCATGCAAATGACGACCGGTTAAAGATGCCGGTCGGTAAGACCGAGGTCGTGAAATGGAAGAGCAAGGACGGCCGTGAGATCGAAGGCCTGCTTACCTATCCGAACGGATATGTTGCCGGGACGAAAGTCCCACTTATTCTGAACATTCACGGCGGGCCCGCCGGCGTATTTTCGCAGAGCTACATCGGTGGCCGCGGCTCATATCCGCTGGCGGCCTTTGCTTCAAAAGGCTATGCGATCTTGAGGCCGAATCCACGCGGGTCGAGCGGCTACGGCGTCGAATTCAGACGAGCGAATATCAAGGATTGGGCCGGTATGGATTATGAGGACCTGATGAGCGGTGTCGATCACGTTATCGCGTTGGGAGTTGCCGACCCGAATCGGCTCGGCGTCATGGGCTGGAGTTACGGCGGCTATATGACCTCAATGGTCATCACAAAGACCAAACGATTTAAGGCGGCATCGGCCGGCGCGCCGGTTACAAACATGATGAGCTTTAACGGAACTGCCGACATACCGTCGTTCCTGCCTGATTACTTCGAATCGGAGTTTTGGGACAACCCGGCGATATATGCAAAACACTCCGCGATGTTCAACATAAAAGGAGTTTCCACCCCGACACTTGTTCAGCATGGCGAAGCAGATGTCCGCGTACCGATCGAGCAGGGCTATCAGCTTTACATGGCGCTGAAGAAACAAGGCGTGCCGACTCGCATGATCATTCTTCCACGCCAGCCGCACGGCCCGAACGAACCCAAGATGCAAATGGCTGCAATGCAGAGCAATCTGGATTGGTTCGATAAGTATTTGAAATAGATCGGCACAACGGGTTCAATTGAAACCGGGCGCCGATCGGTGTCCGGTTTTTGTTCGAATCGACGATTCTTGAACTATGACAACTATCCGAAAAGCAACGGAAGCAGACAAATCGGCAGTTTGGCAAATAATCAAGTCCGTTATCGCCGGCGGCGATACGTATGTATTCGATCCCGAAACTCCGGCAGGCGAGATGATCGCGTATTGGTTCTCGCCAGAGAAGTACGTGTATGTCGCGGTGTCAGAACCGTCTTCGTCAACGGGCGGCCAGCCTGACGAGATACTTGGAACCTACTGGTTAAAACCCAATCAACCCGGACTCGGCGATCATGTCGCCAACGGGGCTTACATGGTCACGCCCGACGCGGCGGGCAAAGGCGTCGGCAAGCAGTTGGCGCTTCACTCCATCGAAGAGGCAAGGTCTCTCGGCTTTC
>CAYTDJ010000604.1:0-1748 GCA_964436265.1 uncultured Chloracidobacterium sp.
CATTATCGTGGGCCGGATCGCATCGCGCATCAGCACGGTCATTGCACCAGCCGCGCCGATCTCTTCTGCGGTGACCGGTTTTTTGTCATGCGTCAAACCAACGACGATGCGGCCGAACCGCTTTCGCATATCCTGCAGCGACGTCGTCAATGCGAGTATCGCCATCACCTCGGACGCGACCGTGATGTCGAATCCCGTTTCACGTGGAATACCGCCTTCCATACGTCCGCCAAGGCCCACGATGATCTTTCGCAGCGCACGATCGTTGGTATCGACCACGCGTTTCCACGTGATGCTGTGCGGATTGATGTTCAACGGGTTGCCGCGGAGAAGCTTGTTGTCGATCATCGCGGCAAGAAGATTGTTGGCCGCGGTCACGGCGTGGATGTCGCCCGTCAGATTAAGATTGAATGTTTCCATCGGCACGACCTGGGCGTGCCCGCCGCCGGCAGCACCGCCTTTGATACCGAAGGTCGGCCCCTGTGACGGCTGGCGAAGCGTTACGACAGACTTCTTCCCCAGATGCTTCATCGCCTCGCCCAAACCTATGAGGGTGGTCGATTTCCCCTCTCCGAGCGGCGTCGGGGTGATCGCGGAAATGTCGATGTATTTGGCGTTCGGACGGTCCTTGAATTTCTCAAGAACATCAAGCCGTACCTTTCCTATATACGGGCTGCCGTAGAGGTCGATGTCGTCCGGGCCGAGGCCGAGTTGTTCGGCGATCTCGACAACGGGGCGTAAATTGGCGTGTTGGGCAATGTAAAGATCAGAATCCATACGGAAATTATCTCCGAGCCACTATGGAAACAAAGTGACTTGGCTCACATACCTTCAATTTTACTGACCACCTTAATGATCATTCACACGAGGCGAAGGCCCGAACCGGAAATGTCCCGACACCTTTGACCTTTGGCGGTACAGCGGTGAAAGTGAAGTTCTTGTCCGGGACATTTTTCAGGCCGCGCATATGCTCAACGATCAGAATACCGGCACCGAGCAGGATGGTGTGAACGGGCCGGGCTTTGCCGCGAGAGTCGTCGATATTGTGCGAATCGATCCCGACGAGTTTCGCTCCCGCTTCGGCCAGAAACTGCGCGGCTTGTTCGGTAAGGAATGGGTGGTTGTCGAAATATGCTTCGGTGTTCCAGAATTCGCTCCAACCTGTATGCACCAATACGGCTTTTCCGGCAACATCAAGGCCGGCAAAGTGCTCGGCCGTGACATCCAAACGCTCGTTATGAGAAACCCTGACTATCACTCCGTCCAGTCCGGTCACTTGCTCAAGCGTTACACCTGAAAGATCGTGCCCGTCGGCGTAGCGATGGAATGGCGTGTCCAGATAGGTTCCGGTGTTCGCGATCATGTCGATCCGCCCGATCTGAAACTCGGTTCCGGGTCCATACCTCTCACGCGAATCCTCTCTGCTCAGATAATCGCAGATGACCGGCGCAGGCAAACCCTTATAGGTGACCAGCCCGTCTTCGATCGTGTGACTGAGGTCGATATAGCGCTGTTCCATATTAGTTAAAAACTCTTAGCCGCCTGCAATGGTCAAACGACCGCCGCGTTCACTTGGCCCAAAGCAAGATCGACCGCGCGTTCAGCATGGATCTTCGCAGTATCGAAAAGTACGGCGTCTGTATCGGCAGAGGAAACAAGCAGCGGGATCTCCGTGCAGCCGAGAATTATCCCTTCTGCGCCTGCCGCGATAAGTTTGTCGATGATCCTAAGATACTCGTTTCTCGATC
>CAYTDJ010000605.1:0-1745 GCA_964436265.1 uncultured Chloracidobacterium sp.
TTACCGACAAAGATCGCTCCGGGAACCTTTTCGCGAAATAGATTCCCGCCGTGCGAAACGATCGCCGTTACGCCGGTACGAACATTCTCGCCGCGGATGATCGTCGTTTGCCCAACGGAAACACCGCTGACGTCAGTGATAGCGTTATTCGTTCCAGTCGGCAGTACGCCGATCTTTATTCCGAGATCGCGTGCCCGCGGCCGGCTTTCCTGAGCAGACACCGCGACGCCGCCAAGTAAAACGATCATTATAAGTGAAACTGTCGTTGTCTTCATTCGCTTAGTTCGCAGCCGAAAGATCTATTTGACCTCGGCCGGCTTCGGCAGCGGCTTGCGCGGCATCTTTTCATCACGCATCGCTGTTTGATAGGCGATCGTCGCAATTATCACGGCGTTCACCTTCATATCTTCCTCGTTGATCGATTCGAATACATCGAGGTTTGTGTGGTGGATACGCGTGTTGTAGTCGAGCGGGTCTTGTATGAACTGAAACCCGGGAAGGCCGACGGCGTCAAACGCCATGTGGTCCGTTCCTCCGGTGTTTATCGTCGAGATCGTTTTCGCACCAAGATATCCGAATGGCCGAAAATAGTCCTCGAATATCCCGCGCGTTGCTTCGTTGCCTTGCAGGTAGATGCCTCTTATCCTGCCCGAACCGTTGTCGAGGTTGTAATACGCCGAAAGTTTTTCATGTTCGGGTTTGAGCTTGATGGTCATCGGGTTGCCGTAATGTTTTTTCACATATCCGATCGAGCCGTAATAATCCTGTTCTTCGCCGTCCCATAGCGCGACGCGGATCGTACGTCGCGGTTTCAGGTTCAGCGCTTTAATGATGCGCAATGCTTCGACCATGGCGGCACAACCGGCCGCATTGTCTGCTGCACCGGTGCCGGAATGCCACGAATCGAAATGGCCGCCAAGCATGACCACTTCATCTTTAAGTTTTGGATCGCTTCCTATGATCTCGCCAACTACGTTGGAACCGGTTCCGTCCGACTCGGTACGGACTTGAAGGCTGAGGTCCATTTTCACCGGGATCTTTCGGTCGGTGAGCCGCATGATGCGGGAATATTGTTCACGCGAGATCACGAACGTCGGAGGATTGAAATTAACGTCAGGTTCATAATTGCCCTGAACGCTGAGAACGCCGTTCGCGCTTCTGCTTGGTTGAATAAGTGCCGCAACTCCTTCGTCCTTAAAGAACTTAACGATCTCGCGACCCCGGGCAAGCGACTCTAGCCACTCCTTTTCCTCCTCTTGATACGACACGGTCCCTCCGCCGTCTGGGTCTTTGGACGGGTCGGTCGCCGACTCTTTCTTTGCCAGGTCTTCGTCAGTTATTCGCTTAATTGGGTCACCTTTACGAGATTCGGGCGTCGGGAAATTCACCCGGCCGTTCATTACGATCTTGCCTTTCAAGGTTCCTTTGTATTTTGCGAAGTCTGCATTTGAGCGTATGGAAACAACGACGGGTTCGCCCGAGACGACGCCGTTTGTCGAAGGCGACCACGCCAGAGGATAGGCGATCAGTCGGTCATATGTAGGTGCCGTCATTTCTACAGAGAATCGCTCAAGGTTCCAGCCTTGTCCCCAGGTTCCCCACGGCTCGATCTCGACGTTTTGAAAACCGAGTTCGACCATTTTGTCACGCATCCAGACTTTCGCGTTCCTGAGATTTTGGGAGTTCGTCAATCGTCCACCAAAGACGTCGGTCAGATAGCCGACAGTTTCCATTACCTTTGAATT
>CAYTDJ010000606.1:0-1730 GCA_964436265.1 uncultured Chloracidobacterium sp.
CCGCCCGCCCCAGCGCTCCCGCGGCAGGGCCCACGGGCTTTCCCGCGCCGACCATCAAGTGTACGGGGCGACATTTGCCCGCGAGTTTATCAAGGAACGACCAGGTGGCCTCAGGCTCGAAGTAACAGCAATGGGCGGCTCGCTTCTTCCGCTAAACAGCTTTAACAAACGCACGATCAACGATGCGGAAAAGAGTTTTGGCGGCTCGGTTCGGCTGCAGTTCAAAACAAAAGACGAACGATTACGATTTGAGGGAGGTTTTACGCGCAGCAGATTCACAAATCGTGCCGATCCTTCGCTCGAACAGGGCGTACAGCTGACGCGGATCGTTCCTGTTTCGCGTAGCGCGCGATTTCTGGAGGCAAGCTACGACATAATTCAGGGACTCAAGCTATTCGATGACCGAAAGTTGAAAGTTACAGGCACGTTTCGTCACGAAGAGGTCGAGCCGTTATTCAAGAGCGTTGCGGCATCGAGTCAGGCAGACAAACGACAGAATCAATTTGAAGTGACGGCGAGCTTCGGCGACGTCAGTTTTGTTTACGGCAATCTTAGAGACCGTGACAACCTCTTAGATCTTGCATCGGTACTCGAAACACTAAATCGACGAAACAACTTCTCGCTCGCCTTTTCAGCCGGAACCCTTTTCAGCCCAAAGAAACCGATAAAATACTTGCCGCGGATCGCATATTCGTTTGACCACGTGCATCAGTTCGGCGCCTTCCTTCCGACCGGCGGGCTATTTAACAGCTTGTCGCAAGTGCCGAATCAGGCAAACGCAGCACATTCATTGGGGGTGGATATTCCCATATCTGAAAAACTAAAGATCGGATACAGATATAGCCGGGCTTTCCAGGACAATCGGCAACCGGGACGTGAGCGGAGCGATCTGCTTAGCACAGTCAATTCTGCTACTTTGTCGATCTCCTATTTCAAGGATATCGAGATCGGCCTTGATCTAAGCGGCGAGTCGCAACGCAATTTTGAATCATCAAAGATCGACAAAAAACTGCGGATAGGTACTAACATCACATGGCAAAATGCGTTGATCAAAAACTCTGCCTTCGCGCTGAATGCCTCGGCAGATATTTCCGGGGATAAGGCAAATACGTCTGACAACGAGAATTACGAACTGGCCGCACAGTGGTCGTACAGACTTGCGTTCGGTAAGAAAACATATAGGAAGGTTTCGGCACAGTTCTTTTTGCGATATGCGAACCGATATGGTGATCAGACCGACCGCACCTTTTCATTACGAAACATAACAAGAAATCAAGGCTTTAGTACGGGCATGACCTTTAGGTTCTTTTAAGGTATTTGGGGTGGTTATGATCAAGAAGATCGTTTTCCTGGTTCTAGTGTTTGGTACCTCGGCTATCGCCCAAACGATACAGGTTAACCCAACGGGCGTGAACGTGAACTCCCAAAACCCGACAACCGTCTTTTTAACATTCGGACAGATCCCATCCGGATACCGACCGGCTGAGGCAGCTTGGTGCGGACGTCTGGTCACAACCCCTCCTGCCCTTGGACGGCAATGCGAGCCAGGCACGATCTATGGCCTTTTGCCTGCTCGGTTCGACCTTTCCCGGTCAAGCGGAACACTCGGTCTGACAGACATTATGTCGATCCCCCAATCGGTGGTTCGCAGGGCGTTTCAGGCGGGTGCAAACGGTGGTGACGCCGGATTCTTTTACGTTCGGCGATTCGTATCGAACAGCGGTGGGCCC
>CAYTDJ010000607.1:0-1726 GCA_964436265.1 uncultured Chloracidobacterium sp.
CGTTGAGCGGCTACGCCGAGAACCTGGGAAAGAGCAAAGCCGGTCAAGCCTTGGATGAGTGTAGAAATACCGATCGCAAGAGCGATCCATTTTATGAGTGCATAATTCCCTTTCGCGAATACCTCGTCGCCGATGTATTTGGTCGAGGCCGGAAGAACCATTCCAGCGAGCCGGGAGATCAACATCAGGACGGAACCGAATGCCAGCCGCCACCGCGCGTTCCAAACGATCTTGCGAGCTTCTGCCCACGCGCTTGAATAATCAATCTTCTTCTTTCCTTCCTTCCCCATATTCGTCAAGAATGCTGATTGATGCGTATTAAGTCAATAAGTGACAACATCCTGTCTGTGATATATTGATGCAATTCACCATTCGAAATTAAACACCAATTTTCAATCAACCGCTTCAAAAGCGGTCAACTACATTTACTGAATATGATCGTTGTCGAACCCTTTGAAGGCGAAAGAATAAATGTGACTTGGGATGAACTGGACAGCATTAATGCCGTCGTGGACGCCAGCGCGGGAATGTACTCAAAACCTAGTTTCATTAAGGATCTTTTTTGGGCGGCACGCGGAAATAATCGCAAACGAAAGGTCTACTTACGCAGTGAAGGCTGGCACCAGTATGAGCCTTATAAAGGGGCATACTATAAACACGTCACATTGCATTATTCGGGCTGGACCTACCATCTATATACGAAAGTACAGTCAAATATGGAGGAGATAACGTCTGAGGCTCACCGGATCGATTCGATCTCTTATATGAGCGGGAAAAACTCGATCGAAGTAAATCCAGGCTGAGCGCAGGTCTTTTCCTATTTCTTCACCAACCTCTGTCGTAGCACATTCGCTTTTTGTGCTCAGCTGCTGCATTTATTAAACTTGAACTCGAAGATTTCGCCGAAATGGAGGCTGCACCAACGACCGGCTAGCCTAATAACAATTCAATGTCGCAAACATATATTAACCAACTTAAGGATCAAATAGGTCACGAAGTCACCCTAAAAGGCTGGCTTTATAATTCGCGATCAAGCGGAAAACTTGTTTTCCTGCAGCTTCGCGACGGCACGGGCATCGTGCAGTGTGTGGTTTTCAAGGGAAACGACGAAGCCGTTTTCGAGACGGCCAAGTCGTTAGGCCAAGAGTCTTCGATCATTGTCACGGGAACCGTTAAGGCGGACGAACGCTCATCGATCGGGGTCGAGATAGACGTTAAAAATGTCGAAGTGCTGCAGAACGTTCACGACTATCCGATCACCCCAAAGGAACACGGAACCGAGTTCCTGATGGATCACCGACATCTGTGGATCCGCTCGAAGAAGCAGCATGCGGTGTTGAAGGTTCGTCATACGGTCATCAAGGCGGTCCGCGATTACTTCGACGACAACGGCTTCACGCTCGCCGATACGCCGATCTTCACTCCCGCCGCGTGCGAAGGCACGACCACGCTATTTGAGGTCGATTATTTCGGAGATGATAAGGCTTACCTCACACAATCCGGTCAGCTTTACAACGAAGCAACGGCCGCTGCGTTCGGTAAATCCTATGCGTTCGGCCCGACGTTTCGAGCGGAAAAATCAAAGACACGTCGTCACTTGACCGAATTTTGGATGGTCGAGCCCGAAGTTGCTTATGCCGGCTACGAGGATATGATGGACCTCGGCGAAGGGCTGATCCTTGCCATTGTCGAGAGAGTTTTGGCCGACCGTCAAGAGGAATTGAAA
>CAYTDJ010000608.1:0-1724 GCA_964436265.1 uncultured Chloracidobacterium sp.
CTTCGTGAGCGACGATGACGCGAGAGGTTTTCTTGACCGATTCGGCGATCGCTTCCCAATCGTAGGGAACAAGCGTACGGAGGTCGATAAGATCGACCGTGATGCCCTGCTGTTCGAGGCGTTTCGCGGCCTGATTCGATCTTTCCACAAGGGCTCCAAACGTAACGATCGTAATGTCATTGCCTTCGCGGACCTTTCTCGCCTTGCCGAACGGAATGAGAAATTCGCTCGATGGATACTGCGATTTGTTATAGACCTGACGATAGAGATGTTTGTGTTCGAGGAACATCACGGGATCGTCACATCGGATCGCGGTTCGAAGCAATCCGTTAGCATCCAGAGCAGTTGAGGGGTAAACGATCCGCAAGCCCGGAGTGTGAGCAAAAAGCGTCGTGCCCGATTGTGAGTGGTAAACGGCCCCGCCTTTCAGATAACCGCCGACAGGAACGCGAATGACCATCGGGCATTTCGATTCGCCGTCAGAACGCCAGCGCATCGCCGCGACCTCGTTTCGGATCTGGTGCATCGCGGGAAATATGTAATCGAAAAACTGGATCTCAACGACCGGTTTAAGACCGCGAAGCGAAAGGCCGACGGCTCGTCCGACGATGTTTGCCTCGGCCAGCGGCGAATTGAAAACACGTGTCGAACCGAACTCTCGCTGCAGATTAGCCGTTACCTTGAACACGCCGCCCTTTCCCTTCACTTGATCCAGGTATTGCTCGCGTGAGCAATCGGCAACGTCCTCACCAAAGACAACGATGCGTTCATCACGGGCCATTTCCTCGTGCATGCAGCGGTTGATGAGATCGACCATCGTTCCGGCATTTCCCGAAAGTTCGGCACCATCTTCTGTATCGAAGATCGAACGGTCGGTCGGATCGACATCCGGCGAATACACGTTGCGATAAGCGGTTTCGGGTGCAGGCTGCGGCGTTTCGATAGCGATATCCGAAGCCTGATTGACCTCGGCATCTACCTCTTTTCTCAGGGCTTCGAGCTGTTCAGACGAAGCGATACCCTCGGTCATCAGAAACTCGGCCCATGTCTTGATCGGGTCTATCGCGGCATCTGCCTCTCGTTCTTCATCCGGCCTGTAGAGCTTTTCGTCGTCCGACAGCGAGTGAGAGTAAGGGCGAATTACTTTCGCGTGGATGAATGCCGGCCCTTTGCGTTCGCGGCAATATTCGACCGCCGATCTGAACGCAGCGTAAGACGCTAGCGGATCGGTGCCGTCAACATTCTGGATATATAGACCCGGAAAACCCGCGACAAGCTTTGAGATATCGCCGCCCGCTGTATTCACCTCGACCGGAGTCGATATCGCGTATCCGTTGTCTTCTACGACGAAGATCACCGGCAGCTTCATGTTACAAGCAGAATTGAGCGCTTCCCACCATTCGCCTTCGCTCGTCGTGCCGTCGCCGACCGACATATAGACGACCTCGTCGCCCTTAAATCCTTCGACCTTGTCTTGAAGTTCCTTGACGAGTGAGGCTCTATATGACGCTTCGGCCGCACCGACAGCGTGAAGCGCCTGCGAACCCGTGCAAGACGACTGTGATGGGACGTTAAGGCCTTTGTGTCCCCAATGCGACGGCATCTGCCGGCCGTGCGAGTTCGGATCACTCTCAGCACCGACGGACGACCAGAGCATTTCCTGCGCGGTCATTCCAAGTCCGAGCATTAATGCACGGTCACGATAATACGGAAAGAACCAATCG
>CAYTDJ010000609.1:0-1711 GCA_964436265.1 uncultured Chloracidobacterium sp.
AAAAACCGGGCCTTCCGCAAATCGCTGAAAGGCCCGTATTTATTGGTCGGGACGACTGGATTTGAACCAGCGACCTCTCGCACCCCAAGCGAACGCGCTACCAGACTGCGCTACGTCCCGAAATATCGGTTTTTAGATTAGGTTCGCTGAGTATGTTTGTCAAACGAATGGCGGACGCTCTACTGTCGGCGATTCGATTTCAGGATATCGCTCAACTCATGCAGCAGGGTCGAAAGCGACGAAAGAGCTTCTCTCTGTGCATCGCTCATGTGTTCTATAGCCCCCTCTCTCGCTGAGGATGAGAATCTGCCATTAGAGTTGTCATCGTCGAATAGACCGGGCGTCTCAGTAAGTTCGATCTCGTCATCTTGATGAGCGGGTTCAGGGTGAACTATTTTGAGTTTTGGCGGCTCGCGTAGTTCGGACTGAAGCTTCTTTCTCGCTCCAGCGATGGTATACATATCGTCGTACAGAAGTTCCTTGATACGAATAGAGATCTCAACGTCTTTTCGACGATAACTTCTCTGCCCGGAACGATTCTTTTGCGGGGCAAGCTGAGGAAATTCTGTTTCCCAATATCGGAGCACATGGGCCTGTACGCCAACGAGGTCGCATACCTCGCCGATCTTGAAGTAAAGTTTCTCAGGTATATTTACAGCAGCGTGGCCCATAAGATCAAAAATGTGTTAAAGTTTTGTGGAGCTAAACCGCCCTTAGTCTATGTATTTATTGCACTTGTGTCAATAGGCAAAACCGATGAATGAGTTTGAGTTCATAAAGAACATTAAGAAAAAATACGGGCTGGATCTCGTTGGTGACGATTGCGCTGTTCTGCCAAAGGACAATGAGAACGACCTCCTATTGACTGCGGATATGATCGTCGAGG
Organism: uncultured Chloracidobacterium sp.; assembly: GCA_964436265.1. Taxonomy (GTDB): domain Bacteria; phylum Acidobacteriota; class Blastocatellia; order Pyrinomonadales; family Pyrinomonadaceae; genus OLB17. The sequence continues at coordinate 887 of CAYTDJ010000609.1, forward strand.
AGATCGACTTCAAGCTTGATTGGACAACCCCACAATTGCTGGGTCAAAGATCTTTGGCAGTCTCTCTTTCTGACATCGCAGCCATGGGCGGAGATGTAACTTGGGGAATGTTGTCGTTAGGCGTTCCCGAACACCTCTGGGAACCTCGGTTTTTGGACGCTTTTTACGAAGGCTGGCACGATCTGGCGGCTATGTACGAGGTCGATCTAGTTGGTGGCGATGTTTCGCGTACAACGAACCGGTTCGTGATCGATTCGATAGTCGGCGGGAACGTTCCAAAGGGAAAGGCAATCTTGAGGTCTGGAGCAAGGTGCGGAGACGGCGTTTTTGTCAGTGGTCCGTTGGGCGGAGCGGCAGCAGGACTAAAGCTTTTGAAGGAAGGCATGCGTTACGATCCCAAGAGTTCAGACCCACAGTCTTTGATGATCCTTAAACAGCTTCGACCATTACCGCAGCTTCGGTTGGGTAAACAGTTGCAGGAAGATGGCTTAGCAACTTCAATGATCGATCTAAGCGACGGACTCTCTTCGGATATTGCACATATTTGCCGCGCGAGCGGAACCGGAGCCCGTATCTTCGCTGAAGAGATGCCATTCGACGCTGATCTGCTCGAAGTCGCAGGTTCTGTCGATGAAATGCTAGAACTTACGCTGCATGGCGGCGAGGACTTCGAGCTTTTATTTACTGCCGATCCTGAAAAATTATTTGCCGCCGGTTTGTCAGATGTTTTCCGCATCGGGGAGATCACCGATAACCCGGGCGTGATAGAGGTAGTACGCGGTGGAAAGACAGAATTGCTGCCCGCAAAAGGCTACCGGCATTTTT
>CAYTDJ010000610.1:0-1711 GCA_964436265.1 uncultured Chloracidobacterium sp.
AATATGCCCTTTGTATTAGTTTTTACGGATGTAGTGTCCAAGACATGGACCGTGTATCGTGCGGAACCGTCAAGCGCGGTCATTACTAATTTTTCTCCGTCGCGGGTATTAATGATCCCCAACACCTTTGTCTTTTGGCCGTCGGGTACCTTCGCCATCTCTACCTGCCCGAATACTTGCGTCGCTTGGATGCTCAGCAAAAGTGCGATACAGGAAGCGATCGTTGCAAACATTACTTTTGGATTTCTCATATTCATCTCTCCTCGTCAGCAATATCGTGCTGGCTCTCAAAATTGTGATTCGCCGCTACACACCCAGAATAAACGTAGTTCCAAGTTAGTAGGACGAACTCGACGCAAGTTTACCGCCAGCAATAATCGGTGAATACTGTCAAAACTGACAGTTAGCGGGGTGTACGGTTCGGAGCAAACTACGACTGAAGACCAGATTAGGCTCGGCTGAACCGCGCGGCTCAGCCGCCTAGCAATCGCAGTTAGAAAAAGCTGAAATTTCTTTTTTCTACTTATCTAGGAGGAAATATGTTAGTGAAAAAACTTATTGCTTTCGTGGCAATACTAGCAGGGTCATTCGTCTTATCGTGCCAGACGCCGCCAACGGAAGTTAAGAATTCCGCGACTACAAACGCAGCTAACGCAAACAAGGGCGTCGACCTAAAAGCCGCTGAAGAGGCAAAGGCTCTTTTGATGGCTCACGACAAGGCTCTAAACGACCAGAACATTGACGGTGTAATGGCTACGTTCTCGACCGATCCAAAGGTCGTTTTTCTCGGGACGGGCGCAGGCGAGCGATTTGTGGGCCCCGAGGCTATCAAGAATGCCTATACCGAGATCCTGAAAGACTACGATAAGGGGACATTTGAACCCGGATGTGCCTGGAAGGAAGGAGGCATGGACGAAGGCGGTAAGATGGCATGGTTCGCGGCGACCTGCGACGCCAAAGATTCGAAGAACGGGGTCAAGAGGGAATATGTGCTGAATGTTTCAGCTACCGCCGTGAAACAGGAAGCAGGATGGAAATTCATTGTGCTCCATATGTCGAATGCCACTTTAGGCGGCCCTCCGCCTGATGCCAACAAACCAGATGCCAGCAAGCCCGAAGCTAACAAGCCCGATGCTAAAGCTCCGGAAGAAAAGAAGTAGCTGGTCAATTCGATGGTGACAGAATCTTACCGATAAAAAGCGAATTGAACGGTGAGGGAGGCCGATATGAGTGATAAAGAAAAAAAAGATGAGGTCGAGATCATGCCTGAAGAGAATGAACCGGGTGAACTTAAGTCACGCAGGGATTTTCTCCGAAGTCTAGGTCGATGGTCAGGCATAATCATCGGCGGCGCCGCACTTGGCGGTATCGTCGGGCCAACGGATGCCGCGGGCTGGGTAAACGGCGGCGGAGCAGCATGGGTCAATGGCCGGGGCGGCGGGGCCGGATGGGTCAACAGAGCCGTCGGCGGCGGTACATGGGTAAACAGGACTGGAGGCTGGGTCAATGCAGCTGGTTGGGTCAATAGGGCCGGCGGCGCGTGGGTCAACACTCGCGGTGGTTGGATCAATCGTTATTGACCGCAGATCGCAAACCCTTGGCAAAACAGATCCGGCATTGGCTCGACCGAACCGATGCCGGATGATGAGAATTGATTCACTCGGTTGCGTCCGTGGAAAGAAATGGACTCCTATACTTACAACGTACCGGT
>CAYTDJ010000611.1:0-1706 GCA_964436265.1 uncultured Chloracidobacterium sp.
AGGTTCGCCGCGGCGGAACAAAAGTGCCGTAAAGCCGTCCTTCTGAGTGCTGATCAAAATTGAATCCCGTGTGTCGTTTTGAATCTCGAGCCATTTCGACTCTGCGACCGCGCGCGGCAGTATCAGCCCTGCGCGCCAACCCATTTGTTCAAATGCTGTTTCGTATTCGTCAATTACCGAGAGCTTTACTGCCGTGGCAAAATACCTCGACCGTCCATCCGTGTCATTTGAGATCGGATATCTGGTTATACGCATCTCTGCCGCAGGCGACCCAAAACTCTGTTCGGCTTTCCATTCAATTATCTCTTCCAGCTGCGCACCTGAGGTCTTGCCGCTATCGACCGTTAAAATAGTGGTACGGGCGGTGTTGCTGGGCAGGGCGATAGACCAATTCTTCTGACTGAGCAGGCCGGCCGTGGTCACCGCTTCTTCGAGAAAAACACGGAATTCCTGCGGCGAAGCGATATTCTTCTCGGAAAAACTCGGGACGACGAGATCTCGAGGAAATTCGACGGTCGACGCCCGCTCGATACCATAGCGCCCGCGCCCTTCGCGCCTCAGACTGAGGGCCGTAATGGAATTATGTTCAATGCCGATAGCGGCTTTCGGATAACTTGGCTGGGTTAAGAATTCAAACATTAGGTTGGGGATGTCAGTACTCACTGTACGCCTTTCCGTCGGCGTCGGTGCCTTCGGCAAGGCTTTTCACATTTATCAGTCCTTGTTCACCGTCAGACGAGAGCGGGTCTTCGCCCATGACCGACTCCCATTCGGCTTTGTCAAGAACCGGATCGACCGGCATTTCTCTCAAATACTTGCCTTCGATAAGACTATCAAGGCTTTGGGGAAGTTTCCCCTTGTCCGAGGCGTACTGGTCGATCGCTCTTCGCATCTGCCAAAGGTTCTCTTTCAAAACGGTTTCCTTTGCATGCTGGACACTGCGCTGGTACGTGGGTAGAGCCACCGACAACAAGATGATCAAGATGAACATCGCGATCATCAGTTCCAGAAGCGAAAATCCTTTTTGTCCGATCTTACCAGTCACTGTATTTCTCACCGTTCAAGGCCTCTTCATCCGATGCCGACCGCACATCAAAGACGTTAACATCGTCCCAGTTCTCCTCGTCTTTCGTTTGATATGAAGATCGTAGTTTCCAATCTTTCTCGCCGGTCATCGGATCGACCGGTATCTCACGCAGATAGACCTTGATCACCTCTTCGGTCGAGTTCACTTCGGTCGCCTGCGTTGAGCCTGGACGAAGCCCGCTGCCGCCCACAAGATTTATTCCTCGCTGGCGAATTCGCACACCTTCGGCCAAAATGTCGAGACTTGGCGGGTAACGATCAAGATTCTCCGTATCGAAGATAGTGCAATCATCAATGACGACGCGGCTTCGCGGATCTGCAGGAGCATCGGCACCGCGGCCCGGTATCGTCGGATTTCCCGTCGTAACGGCACCCTGAGGGCATGCACCGACGGTATCCCGCTTAAACTCATCGATCGCGTTCCTGATCATTCGAAGCGATTCACGAAGCCTGAGTTCGCGCTGGCGTTTTACGGCATTTACCGAAATTGGGATAGTTCCCACGACAAGCACGGCGATGACCGCCAGCGTTACGACAAGCTCAAAGAGCGTATAGCCGCCGGCATTCAGGTTTCTATTGTACTTCGGTTGGCCTATTCTCACTTTGCCCTAGAACTTCAC
>CAYTDJ010000612.1:0-1705 GCA_964436265.1 uncultured Chloracidobacterium sp.
AAGACGACATTAAGTCCGGATAGTTCACTTGCGATCTTGGTCGCGATATATCCTTTGCCGCTCGCGTCGATACCTGAAATGCCGACGAGCAAGGCACGCTCAGCCGGCACTTCGTTTCTCTTGTTTTTGATCGCAACTGAAAGTTCGCCTAGTTCACCGCAGCTCATTTCACATGCGGCCGTACACCAGCGATGTTCAACCGTATGCGATAAAGACCGGTCCGGGCACACAGGTATAGCGTTTTGCCGTCGTCATCGCCCCAAGCCATGTTGTGAGCATGCTGCGGCGTTATGATCGTGCCGAGGTGCTTGCCTTCGGGGGAAAGAATTTGCAGGCCTCCGGGTGCCGAAACATACAAATTGCCCTCGACATCTACCTTTATGCCGTCGATCGCGTCTTCGCCCTTTACGGACGTGAAATCGAAAAACAGCTTTCCGTTAGCGATCGTGCCGTCGGAATTTAGGTCATAGCGGTAAACGACCTTCCGGTTATCGTCCCAATTCCCGATGTAAAGATATTTCTCGTCTGGCGAAAGCGCAATGCCGTTCGGACCGTTGAATTCTTTGGTCAGAAGCTGAAGCTTGCCTTTGTAAAGCGAATAAACACCTGTGTGCGGCAGTTCTTTTCGCGGATCCTCGCCAAACTTCGGCAGCCCGAAATTAGGATCGGTAAAGAAAAGCGTACCGTCGGAACGATAGACGAGATCGTTTGGCGAATTAAGCTTCTTGCCTTCGAATTTGTCAGCAAGAACGGTTTCGCTGCCGTCTTTCTCAAGCCGGACAACACGGCGATTTCCATGCTGGTCGAAAACAACGTTGCCATGAGGATCTAGCGTGATGCCGTTCGAACCGGGTTGACGATATTCGGCTATGTCTGACCCCGAATAACCGCTCGGTGTTTTGAAAACAGAGAGTTTGCCGTCCTTTGAGTATTTATAGATCGTGTTCGCGTTCGGGTCGCTAAACAGCAGTCCGTCCGTTGTCCAAACGGGTCCTTCGGTGAACTTGAATCCTTCGGCGACCTTGAACACTTTTGGATTCGGGCCAATGATCTTGTTGATAGCGGGGTCATGCCGAACCACATCGACATTTACCTCGCTCGGTGTGATCGCAATCGGACCAGTCGTGTCAACCTTATAGAATTCGAGTCTCGCCTCGCGAACCCAAATAAAATTGGTCGGCGGATTTGAGATCGGGCCGTTTATGCCGAAGATGGCGAGCTGGATCTTCTGTCCGGGCTTCACGTCTCGGCCGATCACGAGACGATTCGGCGCGTTCCAGCCAGCGACCACAGATCCGCCTTTTTGCCCCAGATATCTCGACAGCTCACCGTCGACCCATATCTCGGCATAATCATCGAGTGCCGTTTGAAACACGACTGTCGAACCGCTGGTCGAGAAGCCGTTGACACTCGCAGGTATAGTTATATTTACGCGGTACCAATTGAATGAAAGGCGACCGTTACCGCGTCGCTTCTGCAAGTCCGTCGCCGCAACCTTCTCCCATGTAGAATCGTCATAATCTGCAACGCCGGCCTTTGGCTCATAATCATATGTTTTTACCGACGGTCCGCTGGGCTGATCGTCCGCACCCGCCGCGTTGAAGTTTGTTTCGATGATCTTAGTGTCGCTGTATTTCCACTGGCCGCTGACAAGCTTTATGCCCTCGGTGGTCGCCAGATCGATGGACGCATCGGGTTTGTTGTT
>CAYTDJ010000613.1:0-1698 GCA_964436265.1 uncultured Chloracidobacterium sp.
ATGGAGTTCGCTCTTCGGCTTCGTTGCTCAGGACCTTATACACCCGCCATTGTTTTATGTGCTGTTGAAAGCCTGGACCGGCATCGGTGGCGAAAGCGTGCTTTGGCTTCGCCTATTCTCCGTGGTGTGTTCGTCTGCTGCGATCTATCCATTCATCAACTTGTGCAGGGAACTCAAGCTGAAAACCTCGGCTCATCTGTTGGCCTTGTTGTTCTTTGCAGTAAACGGTTCGCTCACCAAATACGCGCAGGAAGTGAGGATGTACAGCCTTTTGTTGTTTCTTTCGCTCGTCTCCATCTGGCTTTTCTCACGCTTTTTCTTTCGCGGCAAAAACATCTGGTTACTGACGATCGTCAATGTTCTGCTGGTTCATACGCATTATTTCGGTTGGCTGATCGTTATCGGCGAGGTTGCGGTTATCGCCATTCTTCAGCGAATAAAGCTCAGGCACGTTCTGATAATGTTTGGCATCGACCTCGCGGCGTTCGTTCCATGGATGATCGCGATAATAAAGGCCGCGAATGCCGGGTCGGACCTTTCGCAGAATATCGGCTGGATCGCAAAGCCCGGCCTGCGATCGATGTTCGATCTGGTGTTCGACATGGTCGAGCCGTTCTATTATCAGGTGAGCAGTACCGAGCCTTCGACGATAATACAGGTCACTTTGCCGCTGTTAGCAGTGATCGCCGCGGCAAAACTCATTTACCTCATCCAGTGGAGGAAAAATGACGGACATGAACGGTTTTGGCTTCTCGGTATCATCACGCTGGTGCCGATGGTACTTGCCTTTGCGATAAGCTGGTTTTCTCCGTATTCGATCTGGGGTTCGCGACATTTGATCGTGATCTTCGCTCCGATGCTGATACTCGCTGCCGTCTTTTTGACGGAGATCTCGAATCGAATTGGAAGATATGTTTTCCTCACAGTTGCAATGTTTCTCATTGGGGCCGGCTTCGTAAATCATGCCAAAGCGCAAAGCGCTCCACAGATCTGGTGCGCCTGGGAAAGGCTTGCGACAGAGATCCCGACGGATCCCCCTCAAACCATCTATGTGTTTGAAGATCTGATCGCATATCATCTTTGGTTTGCAGCGCGAAACGACCTGAACATAAAGGTGGTCAAGGTTGATGGGGCGTCAGATGTGGTCGAGGACAAAGCGTATTTTCTGCCTCGCGGTTTCGATGGAGTGCGGAGGATCGACCTATCAGAAATGTCAGGCGATCGATTTTGGACCGCGTTTCGCGATATGAAATGGAATGAGAAGCACTATCCGATGAATAGATTGGCGGAGCAGGGATACGCGATCAGAAATCGGTTCAATGTAGATGGGAGCGGTATGACTGCTTTTTTGGTCGAATTCGAAAAGAAATAAATGGCCGGTCCATCTACGGATCGGCTCTCGAATTCGGTCTTTGCAATGCCTATTTTCTCTTCCACCTTACTCCGTCTTTCGTGTCCTCGAGAATAATTCCTTTTTCAGAAAGCAGGTCGCGGATCTCGTCGGACCGAGCGAAGTTCCGGTTTCGTCGTGCCTCATTTCTCTCGTCGATCAATGCCTCGATCTCCGCATCCAGGATCTCAGCTTCCTCATTACCAAAAATACCGAGTACCGAATCGAATCGCTTGATCGCATCGAGAACAGCAGCCCGGTCTTCGCTGAGTAACCGGTCTCCCGACATTAGCGTATTGATCTCTCGG
>CAYTDJ010000614.1:0-1698 GCA_964436265.1 uncultured Chloracidobacterium sp.
GCCTCTGTAATTAAATTCTGCTTTAAAAGAGGTATCATCTTTTTTACCACTTCGGGCATGATGAATACGTCGCGTGCATCATCGTTGGGGCAGCCATCGTAATTGTTTTGCACCACGTGGGCCAAGGTGTCGATTCCCACCAAATCGGCGGTGCGGAACATTGCCGATTTGGGTTTACCCAAAGCAGGCCCTAAAATTTTATCAGCTTCTTCAATGGTGTAGCCCCCATCAATTACCGATTTGAGGCCGCTCATGAAGGCAAAGGTCCCAATGCGGTTGGCGATAAAATTTGGCCGATCCTTTGCAGGCACGACGCCCTTGCCTAGGCGTTGATCGAGGAAGCCGGAAACGCTACATGCGATCTCGCCGCTTGTCTTACTGCCGGGGATCACCTCGACGAGCTTCATATATCGAGGCGGATTAAAGAAATGGATGCCGACAAAATGCTTTTTGAAATCGTCGGAAAACGGCTCAGCGATCGAATCGATCGGGATTCCGCTAGTGTTCGAAGCAACAACTGCCCCGGGCTTGCGATTCTTTTCAACTTCGGCAAATAGCTTGTGTTTGATCTCTAGGTTTTCGACCACCGCTTCTATCACGAGGTCGCATTCTTTCAACTTTCCGATGTCATCTGTAAAATTACCCGTCTTGATAAGCTTTGCATTATCAGCAAGCATGAACGGAGCGGGTTTTAGCTTCTTCGCCGCTTCGAAGAGCGAATTAACGATCCGGTTTCTCACCTGGGGCGATTCAAGGGTGAGGCCCTTTTTATCCTCATCCGGTGTTAGTTCCTTTGGCGCAATATCGAGCAGCAGCGTCGGGATACCGGCGTTTGCCAAATGCGCAGCGATACCTGCGCCCATTGTTCCCGCGCCGAGAACCGCGGCCTTCGCGACGTTGAACTTTGTTCCCATTCCTTTGCCCTTCGAATCGATACCTACTGCTTCACCTGTGTTCGTCATATTACCTCGTTTTCCGTGGTCAGAATTATAACTGAATGAATGTTCATTCAGCAAGCTGAAAAACGGAAACAAACGGCTCTCGTTTGGCTCTCGCGGCATCAGAATCTTTCGATCACAGTAACGCCGACGCCGCCGAAATCATTCATATCTGCGAGTTCGATAACTCCCGCTTCGAGAGAAACCGTCCGGCCAATTAGTTTCCTTAGAGCGAGCTTTCCGGAATTAACCATCTCGAGCATTTCAGGATATCGGTGAGCCTGCATACCGTGGCTGCCTTTGATCTCAAGTTCACGTCCGATGATCTTATCTATGGGTATGGAGGATGAATGTTTGCCCGATTCCATAATACCAACCTGAATATGCTTGCCTCGTTTTCGAAGTGATGAAACAGAGTTGAAAAGTACCTCAGGATGACCGAGAGCATCGATGGATATATGTGCGCCTCCGCCTGTCACCTCGAGGATTGCTTCATCGGCGTAGGTTTTCGTTGAATTGATCGCGAACTCAGCTCCGATAGTTCTTGCAAAATTCAGCTTATCCTCTGTGATATCGACCGCAATTAAACGAGCCCCGAACGCCCTCGCGATCATGATCGCGGAGAGGCCAACGCCGCCGCAGCCCCAGACCGCGACCCATTGGCCGGGTTTGACCATTCCTTGATCGACAACTGCTCGAAACGATGTCGCGAACCGGCCGCCGAGCGAAGGCGCGGTCACAAAATGCACCTCGTACGGCA
>CAYTDJ010000615.1:0-1694 GCA_964436265.1 uncultured Chloracidobacterium sp.
AGAACGAGTAGGTGCCGCGGGTCCGACCGAGTTTGATATCGTGCGCGGTGGGGTGCCGCTGCCCTCGATACGGAACTACTTCATGCTTCCGAACGGCGTCGGTTACGTAGGACTCACAGGCGGATTCCAGGAAACTACCGCGGCCGAACTCGGTGATGCAGTGACCGATCTTCAGAAGCAAGGATTGAAAAGCCTGATCCTCGACCTTCGCGGAAATCCCGGAGGTATTCTGGAGCAGGCGATATCGGTCGTAAGCCGTTTTATCCCTTCGAACAAGACCGTGGTTTCGGTGAAGGGGCGATCAAGTTATTCGACAACGCGGGAACTTCGTTCCACCGGCGGAATGTCGGATAACTTCCCGTTGGTCGTGTTGATCAACGGCGGTTCCGCATCGGCATCGGAGATTGTGGCGGGTGCCATGCAGGACTACGGTCGCGGCCTCGTTGTCGGCACCGAAAGCTTTGGCAAGGGGCTGGTCCAGCGTGTATTCAGACTGCCGTACGGAACGGGACTGACGCTGACGACGGCACGTTACTACACCCCGTTCGGGAGATCGCTGCAAAGAGATTATTCTAGCGGTTCGATCTACGATTATTATTCGCACCACGAAGCTGAAGACAATGGAAACGGTGGTCCAAAGCCGGCGGGAAGTCCTGTAACGCTTCCGGATGGCAGAACGCTGTACGGAGGCCGCGGTATCGAGCCGGACGTCAAGGCTGAGCCGTCTGAGTTCAACGCACTCCGTTCGCGTATCGGCGACTCCGCATTCTACTTCGTGCGTCAGCTGGTCGCGGGAAAGGTGGCAGGTTTTGAATCGTACAAGGTCGAACGGCAGAATCAGTCTGCTGACATACAGCCGACGGCGTTTGTGATCAACGACAGATTGTTCGAGGCATTTAAGTCCTATGCGGCCGCGGACAAGCAAAGCGGCCTGACGGTTGAATCGATCATGAAGGACCCGGATTTCGCGAAGACGAGATTGCGTTTGGAGCTTGCGACCGCAAATTATTCGAACGAAGCCGGTATAAGGGTCCTGCTTGAGGTGGATCCACAGATATTGAAAGCGGTCGAGTTGATGCCCGAAGCAAAGAAGCTGCTTGATTCGAATCTGGCGATGAAGTGATGTTTTTCGGCTATTGATCCGGATAAAACGAACCTTTTCACAAGGTTCGTTTTTCTATATTGGGCTGGATTTCCACTTTTGGCGATTTCAACTAAAATATAGTTTTGCCTTAAATATGTACAAGCAGATTGGGATATTGACCGGCGGCGGCGACGCTCCGGGCCTGAATGCGGTCATCCGATCGGTGGTAAGAACCGCCACCGGACGATTCGGAATGAAATGCACGGGCATCGAAGATAGTTTCGAGGGAATCCTTGGTGAAACTCACACCATGTCGCTGACACAGCAGACCGTGAGCGGCATACTTCCTCGCGGCGGGACGATCCTTGGGACCCGCAACCGAGGGAGCTTCGTAAAGATGGTGGACGGTAAACCGGTGTATCCGGAATTGCCGATCGGAGAAGCACTCGCAAACCTGGACATACTCGGGATCGAGGCTTTGATCGTTCTCGGCGGCGAAGGAACACTTGCGATCGCCGAGCAGTTTCATAAACGCGGGTTTCCGGTGATCGGCGTCCCGAAGACGATCGACAACGATCTTGCCGCGACCGAACTTACGTTCGGCTTTATG
>CAYTDJ010000616.1:0-1690 GCA_964436265.1 uncultured Chloracidobacterium sp.
TGATGTATCCGCCTTTTTTTAGGTTCGAGATCGTGTTTCGAATATCGACGAGCGAATCGACCGGAGCTACCGGAACGTAACCTTCTTTCGGACGAATATGAAAACCCATGTTCGGGTTTACGTCGCCGCCCTTTCGGCCCGAATTCCAGTGGCCCTCTTCCGAATTGACGGTGAAACCCGCCGAATGCTGGTCATTATGAAACCGTGCTTCGTCAAAGATGAAGAACTCTGCCTCGGGACCGACATAAGCGGTATCGGCAATCCCGGTAAACCGAAGATAGCTTTCGGCACGAACCGCAACAGAACGCGGGTCGAGCCCGTAGCCTTCCTTGGTGATCGGTTCGACGACGTTAGCGATGAGGCAAACCGTCGTTTCGTCAGTGAACGGATCGATCCAGTATCGCGACGGGTCAGGCACTAGAAGCATGTCGGATTCGTGGATGTGCGCCCAACCGCGAAGGCTCGACGCATCAAAACCAAAACCTTCTTCAAACGAATCCTCGGTCAACTGGCTGATCGGGAACGTGAGGTGGTGCCACGAACCGGGCAGATCGGTAAATCTTACGGATACGAACTTTGCGCCCTGTTCGGCCACAAAGTTCAATACATTCTTTGTGTTCATTATGTCTCCAAAAAAGTTTTTGTAAATCGTAAACAGGTCTTCGCAGACGGGTAACAAGCTGCGACAAAATTAATAATGATCAGAATCGATTAGTGCAAAAAATATACCAAAGTCCTTCTGTTGGCTAACTTATTGATAGACTTAGGATAAGTTCCGGCGTTGAGCGTCGTTCACGATCGATATTCCTACATTATTGTTACTAATATGCCGACATAGGTACATTTTTGTACCACCTCGATCTGCCGCGTTGGGCTGTGAAAGCGCAAAAAGGTCCCGGAAAATCGATTCCCGGGACCTGAATTAATATGACCTGATGTTGGATCTTATTGCGGACCGAGTACTTCGACACGGTCTGCCGATGCATATCCGATCGTTCGGCCTTTGTTGTTGAGGATGTTCACACGTTTCATCTTTATCGACTGTGCAAACGCGAACGCCTTTTTCAGCAGTTCTTTCTGTTCGTCTTGCGATTGGGCATCCCACGAAGGCTGAGCGACACCGTAGAGAGTTTCACTGCTTGTCCTGGCCAGCCGCAGGTGCTGGCGAAGGTCGGGGTCAGAAAGTTCTACCGTGGAGGCGGCGGCAACGTCACCCTGTTTAACAGCCTGATTTTCAGACCAGAAATAGATTCCAGCGCTCGCGATAAGAACGATGATAGTCAACGCGACGAGCCATTTGTTTAGCGAGAAAAGTCGGAAGCCGGCAGACTCTTCGACGGGAGCTCGTTCGAATCGGATCGGCTGCACCGGTACGCTTTCGACCGGCTCGGAGTCTAATACAGCGTCTTCCTGGCCCCGCTTTTCTTCTTTGAAGAGTTCAACGAGAAAGAGTGTTTTGCTTGCGGCAGATGAAACGACGGTGTCGTAAGTGAAACCGTATTTTGAGTCGATCTCGTCGAGACTGACCGATCGGCTTTCCTTTCGGATAAGGTCGACAAAGCGATTTCCAATGTTAACGTTACATTCGATCGCCGCCGCCGTAACTTCGGAAGCGAAGAACATCTCATTGGTCTCTTCCTTAAACAACCTAATGCGATTAAAGAAATCCGATGAGATCAAACTGTCAAAG
>CAYTDJ010000617.1:0-1689 GCA_964436265.1 uncultured Chloracidobacterium sp.
TGACGTGATCTTTCAGGATCGTCAGGTGGATCCGATCAAAGGTCGCTTGATACATGCCGACCTTCGCAGGTTTGCCCGTGGAGAAAAGATCGAAATGACCGTTCAGATCCATCTTACCGGCCATCCGGTCGGACTGGATGAAGAGGGTGCGGTTCTTACCCAGGCAATGCGTGAGATAAAGGTCCTTTGCGAACCCGCAAAGACACCGGAGTCTATCGATGTCGATGTGTCGGGCCTTGAGGCCGGGCATGCGATCCACGTATCTGACCTTAAGGTGGGCGCGGGCATTGAGATCCATGAGGCACCTGAAACGGTGGTCGCATCGATCGTGACCGTTAAGGAAGTCTCGCTCGAGCCGCAGGTAGCTGAAGGTGTCGAGCCTGAAGTGACCGGTGAGAAGGCTGAAGAGCCGACCCAAGGCGAATAATTCGCGTTCAGAGTGCGCGATTCATCGCGTATCTCTTTGAATCACGAGCTAACGCTCGCACTCTGAACTGTTTATGAATTCGTCCTCTGAAAACTGGTTGATCGTCGGACTTGGCAACCCCGGTGCTTCATATGAAAAGACGAGACATAACCTCGGGTTCATGGTCGTCGATCTGCTCGCCAGGGAAGCTCAGACACAGGTCAAGCGAGACGAATGTCGGGCGTTGGTCGGCAGGGCGATGATTGAAAATCAAACGGTAGAGCTTGCTAAGCCGCAGACATATATGAATCTGAGCGGTGAATCGGTAAGCTGCCTGGTCTCAAAGCCCGATCGGTCGGTAGATAACTTGATAGTTATATCAGACGATCTTGCGTTGCCTTTCGGGACGATCAGACTAAGGCCCCGCGGTTCGCACGGCGGTCACAACGGTTTGAGATCGATCATAGACTGTTTGAGGGGCAACGATTTTATAAGGCTTAGGATCGGCATAATGCCGGAACATCCGATAGCGAATACAAAGAATTTCGTTCTCGAAAACTTTTCGAAGGGCGAGAGCGAGACGGTTGAAAAGATATTGGAAATGAGTGCTGACGCGGTCCGAGCCGTCGTAACGGACGGCATCGAGAGAGCGATGGCAAAGTTTAATTAGAGGTAACCTTTCTGCTTCGGCCAAAACAAGAGAGCCGAGGCTGGAGAAGCCAAAGGGAGGAAAAGAAATTGGCAAATAGAACTTACGAAGTAATGTACATCATCGATCCGGAAACGCCGGCCGATCGTATCGCTAAGCTGAACGAGGCCGTCGGAAAAGTGATCGAAAAGGAGGGCGGCACTGTAGTCCGAATGGATGATATCGGACGCCGCACGCTTGCTTATCCGATCGAGAAGAAGACTGAAGGCCATTATGTGCTTTTTGAGATCGATGGATCGGGTCAGGAGATCGCAGAGCTCGAACGCCGCATGCGTGTAAACGATATGATCATCCGCTATATCACGATCCGCGTTGATGAGGACCGTAAGAAAGCAGACAAAATGAGAGCGAAACGCGAAAAGCGTCAGAGCAATCGATCTAAATTCCGTCCGACGGAAGAAATAGCAGACGCGCCAACGGAGGCAACGGTCTAAGGGAGAAGAATCATGGCAGAGAATTTTGAAAGACCAATCGGTGAGGGCCAGGACATTGATCTTGGAGATGAGCAGTTTAGCGATAAGATGCCGCGCCGCTACCAGCGCCGCCGTCCGCGTCAGGTCGTACCGGATTACGT
>CAYTDJ010000618.1:0-1688 GCA_964436265.1 uncultured Chloracidobacterium sp.
CGATGTGCCGATCACGCATATTACAAATGGCGTCCACGCACCTACGTGGATCGCGCCCGGCTATCAATCGATATATCGAGACGAAATAGGTGAGGATTGGGCAAAGCTTGTAACAGATAGGAAAGCATGGGGAGACGCTATCAGCCGAATTCCGGATTCGACGATATGGCAACAGCACGTTTACCTGAAAAGCCTTCTTATCGCATTTATCCGCGAAAGAACCAGATCCAAAGAGACGGGCACGCAGGACACGATCAACGAACATCGTGATACGCGCAAGCTCTTTTCACCAAATGTGCTGACGATCGGTTTTGCAAGGCGTGTGGCAGCGTATAAGCGTTGGAACCTACTTCTTTCCGACCTTGATCGGCTTCTAAAAATGGTAGATCATCCGGAGCGTCCTGTTCAGTTTGTTTTTGCCGGAAAGGCACATCCCCAAGATCGAACCGCCAAACAGATACTTCAGGAACTGATGAGCATCAATCACGATTCTAACTGGCAGAAACGCGCTGTATTCATCGAAGATTACGATCAGGAGGTAGCTCGTTATCTCGTACAGGGAGTCGATGTTTGGATGAACGTTCCTCGCCGCCCATTGGAAGCTAGCGGGACGAGCGGGATGAAGGCGGCAATGAACGGTGCCTTGAACTTCTCTGTACTTGATGGCTGGTGGATCGAAGGCTACAACGGAAAGAATGGATTTGCGATCGGCGAACTCAATGTCGATGACGATGGGGAGATGGATGCTGAAGACGCCGAATCGCTTTATTCGACTTTGGAAACGAAGGTAATTCCGACGTTTTATTCCAAAGGTGATGAGGGCCTTCCCACTGAGTGGATCGCGATGATGAAGAACTCTATCGCGACTCTTACGCCGCAGTTCTCGACCGACCGTATGGTCATGGATTACGTCGAACATATCTACCGGAACTAGTTCGTCGGTCTCGGCCATATCAGTTTTGGTTGGCTGTGAATCGCAGGTTACTTCAACAGACGAGAGTCAATATGCAAAATCTCGAATTTCAAACCGGCGTCGTCAGGCCCGTGGAGATATATAAAGAAACCTGGGAGATGATGAAGCCCGAGTTTTGGACGATATTCGGGATCACGATCGTAGGGATACTTGTCGGAAGCGTTATACCAATCGTCATCATTGGCCCGATGATGTGCGGTGTCTATATGTGCCTGCTCGACAAGGCTGACGGTCGTCCCGCGAAATTTGACAAGCTATTCAAGGGATTCGACTTTTTTCTTCCGAGCCTGATCGTCGCTCTGGTCATAATGGTGCCGACGATCTTCTTTGTTTTTGTCGTTTATCTGCCGATGATCGGAATTGCGATGGCCGGGCAACGAATGAACGAGAGCGAATTGATGACATTCATCGTCGGAATGCTCGTGGTAGAGATCGTAGTCGCGATAGTGATGATCACTATCCACTCCCTCATTATCTTTGCTTTTCCGCTGATCGTTGATCGAAAACTCGGCGGTTTCCAGGCAGTTATCCTGAGTGCGAAAGCCGTTTGGGCCAATTTCAGCGGCATCGCCGGCTTGTTCGGTGTGGGCATACTTGTTTGTCTCGGCGGTTATCTCGTTTTTTGTATAGGTATCTATCTCGCCGTGCCCATAGTGATCATGGCCACGACCGTCGCTTATCGAAAGATCTTCCCTTCTCTTTCGCCTGCTCATTT
>CAYTDJ010000619.1:0-1673 GCA_964436265.1 uncultured Chloracidobacterium sp.
CCATCCAATATGTACCGCAACGACAAAACCGCCGATGCCGACTGCCCACCAGGACTTTTTCCTGATCGAGCGTTTTTGCGCAGCGAGATATTCCTCAGGCGTTTGCTGAGGTGGCTGCGGTTCTTCTTCGCGTGGTTGAAAGTCGTACATCGCCGACTCGGATCAAATCGCAAGGCCGCCGTCGGCTTGGAGCACCTGTCCGGTAATGTACCGGGCCGTCAGCAGAAAACATGCGGCATCGGCGATCTCTTGTACCGAACCGAATCGGGCAAGCGGGATCGAAGCAAGGATCTTTTCGCGAAAATCGGCGTTCATCTCTGCGGTCATTTCGGTCTCGATCATTCCGGGTGCGAGCGCGTTCACGGTGATGTTACGGCTTGCAACTTCCTTCGCGAGCGATTTAGTAAGGCCGATCATGCCGGCTTTTGAGGCCGAATAGTTGGACTGCCCGAGCATGCCGACCACGCCCGAAATAGACGCCATATTAAGTATCGAACCGCCGTTCTCATTCTTCATCATCGGCCGAAGCACGGCCTTTGAAAAATTCCACGCGCCTTTAAGATTGGTGTCGATGACGGCATCCCAATCCTATCCCTTCATTCTAAGGATAAGCTGGTCGCGGGTGATGCCGGCGTTGTTGACGAGATAATCGAGGCCGCCAAGTTCGGCCGCGGCGGCCTTTACAAATTCAGCAGATGCCTCGGTGCTGGCCACATCACATTGAGCGGCAAACGCCTTTACGCCAAGAGCTTCCACTTCTGCCTTTAGCTTTTCGGCTTCGTCGGCGCTCTTTGAATAGTTGAACGCGACGCTGCAGCCGCGTCGCGCAAGCTCAAGCACGATCGCCTTGCCTATGCCGCGTGTTCCACCTGTGACGAGTCCCACTCGTCCCGAAAATTGTTTATTCTCCAAATTCATTTCTCCCAAGTTAGCTAGATTTTACGTTTTTTAGGCGGAAAGCAAAAACCGAGGCCGATCCGACGGTTGCAGCCGCCTGATAGGCCTCGATCAGCTAGTGAGCGTGAGTTTTTCTGGAATTAGCGAATCCAAAAGGACATTGTCGATCTTGCGGACTCCGGCTTTCTGGATGCTTAGAGTTTCGTCGATTTTGTGGTCTCGGCACAAGACCAAACTATCCTAAAAGAAAGTAAGAATGATGTGCTACACTGTGTAGGAAAATTCCTACACCGTTTTCAGGTCAGGCCGCGGCTGATCGCGTAACGTGTGATCTCGGCGTTTGACGAAAGTCCCGTCTTTTCGATAATACGGGTTCGATAAGTGCTGATCGTTTTTACGCTCAGGTTCATTTCCTGCGAAATATCTGTCAGCCCCTTGCCTGATGCAATGTGACAGAGGACCTCATACTCACGATCGGATAGTCTGGTGTGAGGATCTTCTGTTCCGCCGTGTTCGATGTAGTTTGCCAACACCTCGGCGATCTCCGGGTCGATATACTTCTCGCCGCGGCATGCCTTTCGGATCGCAACAACGAGTTCGGACGGCGCACTTTCTTTTGTAATGTACCCCGAGGCGCCTGCCTTTATGACGCGAACCGCATATTGATCTTTCGGATGCATGCTCAAAACGATGACCGCGATGCCGGGATGGTGTCGCTTTAGTTCCTTAAGTGTTTCCAGCCCGTTTCGGCCCGGCATCGAAATGTCGAGCACCAC
>CAYTDJ010000620.1:0-1669 GCA_964436265.1 uncultured Chloracidobacterium sp.
CACGCTTGACGAGATATCTAACGACATCACGAAAAAGACTCCGGCATCGTTTGAACCGACGATCGATTACGTGGTCACCAAGATACCAAAGTGGGCGTTTGAGAAATTCCCCGGGGCCGAGGACGTTCTGGGAACTCAGATGAAGTCGGTCGGTGAGGTGATGGCGATCGGGCGGACGTTCAAGGAATCGCTGTTCAAAGGCTTGCGTTCGCTGGAAGCTGTGAAACCCCTGCGTCTGGTTGACGTTCCGCACGAAGAACTACAGAGAAAGCTTGCCCGTCCTAATTCCCAGCGATTCTCTTATCTTACCTACGCACTGCAAAACGGATATTCGATAGACGAAGTGCACCGATTGACAAAGATAGATCCCTGGTTTTTGGATCAGTTGTCGCAAGTCATGGAGTTTCAGGAAACTCTCGATGAAAAGCCGCTTGAAGAGTATTCGAGCGAGGAGCTTCGTCGAGCTAAAGAGTTTGGATTGTCCGATCGCCGCGTGTCGTTCTTGACCAGTGCGGACGAACTTGCGGTTCGGGATCATCGCAAAGCTGCCGGTATTACACCAGTTTATAAGCGGGTGGATACGTGCGGTGCGGAGTTCGAATCGTTTACGCCGTATCTTTATTCGACCTACGAAGAAGAATGTGAGGCGGAGCCGACGGATCATAGAAAGATAATGATCTTAGGGTCGGGTCCGAACCGGATCGGGCAGGGAATAGAGTTTGATTACTGCTGTTGCCACGCGTCATTTGCACTTCGCGATGCGGATTTTGAGACAATAATGGTCAACTGTAATCCGGAGACTGTTTCGACCGATTACGATACCTCCGATCGATTGTATTTCGAACCCCTCACGTTCGAAGACGTAATGAATATTGTCGATGTCGAGAAGCCCGAAGGCGTGATCGTGCAATTTGGCGGTCAGACCCCGCTGAACCTCGCCGACAAACTTCACGCTGCGGGGGTGCCGATCATTGGCACATCGCCTGATTCGATCGACCTTGCCGAAGACCGAAAGCGTTTTTCGGCGTTGCTTAGAGAGCTGAACATTCCGCAACCGCCAAACGGTACGGCGACGTCACCCGAAGAAGCAAAAGCGATCGCAATCGAGATCGGTTATCCGGTTGTTGTGCGGCCGAGTTTTGTACTTGGCGGGCGAGCAATGGCGATCGTTTACGACGAAGCCAGCCTTGATGAATACATGCGAACGGCGGTCGATGCTTCACCGGAAAAGCCGATCCTGATCGACAAATTCCTGGAACGCGCCGGTGAGATCGACGTCGATGCACTAGCTGACGAAGATACTGTCGTCATAGCCGGGATCCAGGAACATATCGAAGAAGCGGGTATTCACTCGGGTGATTCATCGAGCGTTCTGCCCGCGCAGAAGATCGCGGTAGAGCATCTCGAAACTATTCAGCATTACACCCAGCTTCTTGCTAAAGGGCTGAACGTTAAGGGCCTGATGAACATCCAGTACGCTGTTCAGAATGATCGCGTATATGTGCTCGAAGTGAATCCGCGTGCATCGCGAACGGTACCCTTCGTTGCAAAGGCGACCGGCGTTCCGATCGCAAAGATCGCATCCCTAGTGATGGCAGGGAAAAACAAGCTTGCTGATTTCAATTTGCCGCCCGTGCTAAAGGTTCCGCAGGTGTTTGTAAAATCTCCG
>CAYTDJ010000621.1:0-1665 GCA_964436265.1 uncultured Chloracidobacterium sp.
TCGAAGCGAGAAGTAATGTGTCTTGTCCTTGATCGGGAATACCGATTGAAGCTGCGTTAGCGGACGGAACGCAATAAAATCCCCATTTCCGTTCACTGTGTTCACGGGAACCGGAGCACCTGAAAGGAAGAAACGCTGACCGACTACCTGCCCCGCGGGAACGGCACCGCCGGCACTGATCAACGGATTTGTACCAAACAATGCCGTCTGACTTCCGCTGGACGCCAAATAAAGATATTGAACGGCGGCGTTGATCGCAGTCGGGTTTCCGCTTGCGATCAGTCCGTTTGCCCACGCGGCCTGTTCCGGTCGCAGGTAACTAAACGTCTGGGTGAACGGCAAGATCGGAGATCCAAGCGTCACAGATGCCGTCAACCCTTGGGTGACGTTGGTTGTAAAGAATCCGGATTCTCGGCGTTGACGGCCTTCGAAAGCTGCGAAGAAAAACGTCTTGTCCTTTACTATCGGGCCGCCGAGTGTTGCTCCGTACTGACCGCGTGTGAAATCCGCCTTGTCTCCCGGCGGGTTGAATGCATTTCGTGCCTGGATCGCCTTATCGCGAAGAAAACCAAAAACGTTTCCGCTAAAGGTGTTGGTCCCGCGTTTGGTGACGACGTTAACGACGCCGCCCGTAGCGCGTCCGAACTCAGGTGCATAGGAGTTTGTAGAAACCTGATACTCCTGAACGGCCTCCTGTCCTACAGTGGATCTTGCCGCGTTGATCGAATTGTCGGTGAAGTCCGCGCCGTCAACGTTTACCTGCGTAGAGCGGCCTCGCTGGCCTCCGATGTTCAAGCCTGACGTCGGGGCGGGCCCGATCGGGCGGCCATTGTCTCGCCCGACCGTTGAAAGCGTCAAAGCAAAGCCGGTCGCACTTCGTTCATTTATCGGCAGATTTTGAATTCGTTCCGAGTCGATCGTCTGAGAGACCGTTGTCTTGCCCGTCTCGATCAGTTCGATCGTGTCGCCTGCGACATTAACAACTACGTCTTGAGCGCCGATCTCCATTTTGATCTTTAATTCGGCGCTCTGTCCGACGGTCAGCCGCACAGGTGATATCACAACCTTTTTGAAGGTAGGCGCTTCGGCCGTGACCTCATAGTCGCCGGGAGGTAATCCGATCAGCGAGTAGGTGCCGTCCGTGCCGGAGGTAACATTTCGCGATTGTCCGGTAGACATATTGCGAGCGGTTACAGTCGCACCTGCGACCACGGCATCGTTGGGGTCAACTACGGTGCCGACCAGGTCGGCCGTGCTTACCTGTGCCTGTCCGATCGCCGTCGCGCACGCAAAGGCAAGGGCAAGAACAAGTGAAAAGAATCTTCCGAAACGGGCGGAACTGAAATAGCGAAAAGCTAACATCAATTTTTCTCCTTATACTTAGCGAGGCCTACTGAAATACAACTGACTGTCGGAGAAACGGGATCGAGAGAGTGGAAAGATCCGTGTCTCGAATTTTGTTGTACAAAACGATGTCAGTTTTGGTCTGTTGTTCTTTCAGTTAGACAAGATTTGCTTTGTTGGTTTTAGCGTAAAAACGTCGAATAGGCAAGCAAAAACATCGTTGTTTTGAAAAATTAGCGGGCACTTGAAGTGTCTCGAGAACCGAATCGCGTAGTTCGTGCAAGAAATTCGGTAAAACCTGAACTAACGCTTGCACCCAAT
>CAYTDJ010000622.1:0-1660 GCA_964436265.1 uncultured Chloracidobacterium sp.
AGAGTACCTTCTATCTGCAGTTCAACGTTTGATGAAAACCCGGTACGAAGTCGAATGTCTCCTACACGGGTCAAATCGCCCCTCAACCCGCTCAGCGGGAATTTTGCGTTCTGCAGGAAATCCACACCGACGCCTAGCTCGATCGAACCTTGCGGCGTGATATCGATATCGTCGGTCAGCAATGGACGCTGCTGCGAGAACACAGTTGCGGCCGAAGCGACAATCGACAAAAACAATACGATACGTCCGAACATCAAGGAGATTTTTGCACCTAATGTCGAAATTGTAAACGGCCGTCCACATTTTTGGACATTGGCATTGAAACTTGTCAAAATGACCTTGGTCGCAGCAGAACTTCGATACGATAAGTCCCAGTTAACACCGTAGGCAATAACCCGAATGGAGCTCGTGAACACCCAAAAAGAACCTAACGAACAGGCTGGCTTAAGGCTTGTTCCCGACTTCGAAGACCTGCGTGAAGATTCTCAGATCGAGAAACAGTTCGTGAACTTCATGTTCTTTCGGGTCAATCCTGAATGGCGAAAACTTGACAGAGAGACGAAGGCGATCTTCAAGAGCGAATTTCAAACCACATACGATAAGTACAGAGAACATTTTCTGCTCTTCTCTTATTCGCTTGTCGGCTTCGATTCAAAGGCCGACCTGATGTTTTGGCGGATCGGATCCTCACTTGATCTTGTACAGGAGATGACCGCAAAGCTATATAGAACAAGCTTGGGGAGTTTTTTTGAAACTGCCGACAATTATCTTTCTGTGACCAAAAAGAGGATGTTCGTTTCGAACGAGCCGGAAGATAAATTTCATGTCGCCGCGGGAGAGAAAAAGTATATTTTTGTGTACCCTTGCGCAAAGAACCGCGATTGGTATGAGAAATCAGGCGAGGAACGTGATGCGTTGATGGAGGAGAACTTTATGGTTGGAAAGCGATTCCAGAACATCAAGATTCACCTGACGCATGCCTTCGGTTTTGGCGAACACGAATACATCGTGACCTTTGAGACTGATGAACCGCGTGATTTCCTCGCACTGGCCGAGGAACTTCGCGAAACCCCGGCCAGTAAATTCACGCTTCGTGGAATGCCGGTTTATACTTGCCGGCAAAAACCTCTGATGGAATGTCTCGACGCACTGGGTTGATCGGAAAATGATCGCAAGAAAGTTTTATATACGCGGGCTCGTCCAAGGGGTCGGCTTCCGCCATTTTGTTCAGACGGCGGCTGCCAGACATCAGGTCAAGGGATATGTACGAAATTTATCGGACGGCCGCGTAGAGGCGTTTGCTCAGGGTGCCGAAAAAGAGGTAATTGGTTTTCGCGACGATCTGGCCACCGGTCCACGATACTCAAGAGTTGAGCATGTTGAGGAACTCGTCGAAGATCCGGTCGATATTTTTAGAACATTTCGGATAGAGCGATAGAGTTTTGGATGTTGGTTAGCTAATATCTAATATATGGATAATCTCAAGAAACTTATCAGGGAAGTGCCGGATTTTCCCAAGCCGGGCATTAACTTTTACGACATTACAACTTTACTTAAAGACGCGGCAGGTCTCGAAGAGAGCATTGATGCAATGACTGAAATGTGCCGCGGAATGGCCGTCGACACCGTGATCGGTATCGAATCGAGAGGTTTTATTTTT
>CAYTDJ010000623.1:0-1653 GCA_964436265.1 uncultured Chloracidobacterium sp.
ACTAGTCATCGTATTGACCTGTTTGGTGTAACGGCGATTCGCGGCAAATAAGAAAACAATTAGTGTCATTCGTGTAATTCGTGTCTAATTTCTTCTATTTTCAATCTTGACCAAAAAGTAATGATTTGCAATAATTTCAGGATAGGAAACGCAAACCCTTTATCGTTGTTTAGCTTATGAAGATCTCGGCACAAGAAGAATATGGGCTTCGATGCCTGGTGCAGTTGGCAAATTTGAGCGAGGGCGACAGTTTGACGCTGCCGCAGATCGCCGATCGCGAAGGCATCTCGACCGCAAACGCCGGCAAACTGATGTGGCTGCTCAATAAGGCCGGGTTCGTTAACTCGACCCGCGGCACAAAGGGCGGCTATTTTCTCGCGCGTCCGGCCGAAGAGATCTACCTGAACGAGATAATCAAGGTGCTGGACGAAGACGTGATGAACGCCCATTGCGGCAGCTATACCGGCGTAAAGGACGCGTGTGTGCACAACGGCGATTGCGGAATCAGGCCCGTGATCATCGGGCTGCACGAGATAGTGGAAAACGCCCTGTCGCGGATAACGCTTGCGAGTTTGGTGGGCAGCGAAAAGTCGGTGGACGCGATGTTTCATAAGATACAGGGAATACATCGGACGATCGAACCGCAAAGAGTGTAAGAAAGAAACTAGCCACGAATTTCACGAATTACACTAATTATGTTTTCGGTGGCTGAGAATCATAGTCGAAGTTCGGCGATCAATTTGAAAGTAGGAATTTCCATTCGTGAAATTTGTGTAATTCGTGGCTAATTTAAGTTTATGTCGACAGCAGCAGAACTATTAACAAACCGGGAATACAAATACGGCTTTGTGACGGACATCGAGACGGACACGATCGCTAAGGGTCTGTCCGAAGACACGGTGCGTCTCATCTCTTCGAAAAAGAACGAGCCCGAATGGCTGCTTGAATTTCGGCTCAAGGCGTATCGGCAGTGGCTGAAAATGTCGCCGCCGTCGGGCTGGGCAAATTTCGATTATCCGGATATCGATTTTCAGAACATCTCTTATTATTCGGCGCCGAGGCAGAAGCCGACCAAGGCGTCGATGGACGAGGTCGATCCGGAATTGGTGAAGACGTTCGAGAAGCTGGGCATTCCACTGAGCGAGCAAAAGATGCTCGCGAACGTGGCGGTCGATGCCGTTTTCGATTCAGTCTCTGTCGCAACTACATACAAAGAAAAGTTAAAGAAAGCGGGCGTGATCTTTTGCTCGTTTACCGAAGCGGTTGCCGATTACCCGGAGCTTATCCAAAAGTATCTGGGCTCAGTCGTTCCGGTCGGCGATAACTATTACGCGGCGTTGAATTCGGCTGTGTTCTCTGACGGTTCGTTCGTCTTTATCCCAAAAGGCGTTCGCTGCCCGATGGAGCTTTCGACCTATTTCCGCATCAACACGCAGGAATCGGGGCAGTTCGAGCGGACGCTCATCGTCGCCGAAGAAGGCGGTTACGTTGCCTATAACGAAGGCTGTACGGCTCCGCAGTTTGACACGAATCAGCTGCACGCGGCAGTCGTCGAGCTTGTCGCTTTGGACGACGCGGAGATCAAGTATTCGACCGTACAGAACTGGTACGCCGGCGACGAGACCGGCAAAGGCGGCATCTATAACTTCGTCA
>CAYTDJ010000624.1:0-1650 GCA_964436265.1 uncultured Chloracidobacterium sp.
ATCGTTGCTTTCAACGACAAGCAATCCGTTTTCGACGCGGGTCTCACGGAGTCCACCATAACCGCGGTCGCCACCGGGAATTCGGACAAGCAATGTCGGCCTACCTGCTTTCAACCCGAAAACAAAGCCTTCGGAAAAATTGCCTGTTCCGCCGGTGTTACAGACTGTTAGCACTATGGCCTCGTCCTGTTTGTCTCCGTTGAGATCACCATAGGCGATATGTGTAACATTAAAATAGAGACGATCGACGTAGCCGTCTTCCTGTTTCTCGTAGGAATACTCTCCGTTCTTTACTGTGTAATTCTTTGGAGTATCTTCTACGCAATGAGCACTGAAGGTGAAATTCTTAAAATCAACGGAACGAATATTCGACTGTCCTTCTGCGGTGTCGACCAGGATCAAGGGAAGTAACAAAACGCTGATCAAAGCAAATGATCTCATGCTCAGTTCTCCATCGCCTTTGCCTCATCGGCATCTGAGAAAGGATTGTGAAGTTGGACCGGTTCGGCCTTTCTGCGAAGTCGCATATTCAGAAATTCGACCAGCACGGAAAACGCCATCGCAAAGTAGATGTAACCTTTAGGAATATGTTGATGCAGGCCCTCGGCTATAAGCGTTACGCCGATCAAAAGCAAGAAGGCGAGCGCGAGCATCTTTATCGTAGGGTGACGCTGTACAAAGGCTCCGATCGAGCCCGCGAAAAGCATCATCGCAATAATTGAGATCACGACCGCGGCGATCATGATCCAGATGTTGTTCACCATTCCTACGGCCGTAATTACTGAATCGAGAGAGAAGACGATATCCAGAAGAGTGATCTGAACGATCACGCTTGCGAATCCCGAATAGACCTTCTTAGACGATTCGCCTTCGGCACCTTCGAGAGAACCGTGGATCTCGTGCGTACTCTTTGCGATCAAAAATAGCCCGCCTATCAGCAGGATGAGATCTCGGCCTGATACCGATTGTTCGAATACTGTAAAGAGCGGATCTACCAAGGTCATCACCCAAGACAACGAGAGCAAGAGCAAAACCCTCATGATCAAAGCGAGCGAAAGGCCTATCAAGCGGGCCCTTGGCTGCTGTTCTTGGGGCAACTTGCCCGACAGGATCGAGATAAAGATCACATTGTCGATCCCAAGTACGAGTTCCAGGACCGTGAGCGTTGCAAATGCGATCCAAAGCTGTGGGTCAGCAAGCCATTCCATCAATTGTTCTCCATTAAATAGCGATCAAGGTTGGTCGAATTCTAACATGAACCTATCCGGGCGAAAAAAAGGAAACTCTGTGGGTTCAATGAAGATTTGTTTTCATTCTTTCGGATATTTACATGGCTTCTTTGTAGCCTGGTCGGCGAGGCTTCGTGCTATCTCGTTCTGTTTGGCGATCGGTTCGACAACGTCCGTAACACACGCGCCGGTGCGGGATATTTTTGAGACCACGAGCATTGATGTTGTTTTGTTGATATCTTCGGGGTCTTTATTCGCAGTCAGTCTTACGATAAGTGCGACTGGTGTTTTACCTTTCATTCTCCACTCTGCTTTTTGGCCTACATAATTGAATGCGCCGGTTATGTTCCAAAAGGCCAGGCGGAATTTCTTTTTTGACGGAGAGATTACGTCGATCGACTGGCGTAGATCGCCCTCAAGC
>CAYTDJ010000625.1:0-1638 GCA_964436265.1 uncultured Chloracidobacterium sp.
GAATCGAAGTTGGCGGTCCGGATACCATCCGCCGTATCGTATTTTTTGACCCCTATAAAATGTTTGCCTGGGAACCGAGTATCCGTCTTTTAAGTCACCGGCTCCGGTTATAGACAAGATCTCGTTTTTAAGCTCCGTAGTTACACGTTCATCCGCATCCAGGCTTATGATGCGATCGTTCTCTGCATTTTGGATGGCGAACTGCTTCTGCTCGGCAAAACCGATCCACGGATGATCTATAACACGTGCCCCCAGAGACTCAGCGATCTCTCGGGTATCGTCAAAACTACCGGAGTCAACCACGAGGATCTCATCCGCCCAATCTACGGAACGGATCGCTTCGCCAATGTTCCGAGACTCGTTATAGGCAATTATGACCGCAGATATCTTCACGAACAAAATTTTCGCAGAGAAACTTGTTTTACGAAAGTTTCGGAATGGCTCACACATGCCCCTCGGCCGTTAGCAATCAAAAAGAGGCCGAAAGGCCTCTTTAACTTAACAAGATCGAATGACCTAAACATCTATAACTGATGTCATTTCTTTTCGACTGGAGAAACAACTTCAATGTTGTTCATCTGGAATGTCGTTGATGTAGCTTTCTGCAAATTGGCAACCGCCTTGTTATAGTCTGTTTCAGCCCGGATCTCGGCATTGCGGGCGTTAGCAAGTGAATTTTCCCTTTGAAAAAGCAAAAAAGAAGTGGACTTACCTGCATCGAACAGCTTCCGCTCACCGTCCAACTGGATCTCCGCATTCTCCCGTGCCCTTCGGGCCGCAAGAACACGTTGCCGGGCAGTTTCGACCGCCTGCACAGCGTTTCGGACCTCTACTATAACGACCTGCTCCTGAATGCGGGTCTGAGTTTCCAACTGGTGTTTAGTGATCTCAGCTCCGGCTAGGTTCGCCTTTGCGGTTCGGTTTCCGATCGGAAACGAGAATGTAACGCCAACCGAGTAATTAGGAGCGTCACTCCGGAAAAGATTAGACATTGATCGACCAAAACCGCCAGACAGATAACTCGGTGTACCCGGTACTGTGACGTTAGGAACGGGCGTGATCCCTCCAGGGAAAAGGCGCCTTAATTCCGCAAGAAGGAATCCACTTGCAGAAACGGCAGTTGCCGAATTCTCGGTAGCGATCAATGGAAAAGTTACCGCGTCGGTACTTGCTCCGCCTCGTGCCAGACCATCGAGAGAAAAGGTCGTGTTCAGATCGATCTGCGGTCTCGTTTGATTTTGAAAGAAGTTAATGTCGATCTTGTTTATATCGGCCGCGAGCTTTAGACGCTGTAATTCATATCTGTTGTCCAAGGCGTCTTTGACCGCATTGTCCAAGCTGATCGCATCAAGGCTGAATGCAGGCTTGTCGGTCGGCGTGTACGACTGCGACCATTCAACGGATGCAGCATCCTTTAGTAGTAACTGCTTCAGCGTGTTTTCGGCAATCGAAACTTGCTGAGTCGCGATCAATACGTCCGACTCACGATTCGCGAGTTCCGTCGCAACTTCAGCACGAGCTAAAGGCGCGGACGCTCCGGCGGCGATGCGGGCCTCGACCTGCCGCAAATTTTCCTTTGAGAGCTCCAAATTGGCAACACGATTCTGTTGATCACGCAAAGCAAATACAAGATCCCAG
>CAYTDJ010000626.1:0-1632 GCA_964436265.1 uncultured Chloracidobacterium sp.
AGTTCATCCTCGAGCCGTTGTCTTTCGTAGAGGTCGGCGTATTCGCCGTCGAGGGCGAGGAGTTCGTCGTGCGTGCCGCGTTCGATAATGCGGCCTTCGGCCATTACGCAAATGAGATCAGCGTCGCGGATAGTCGAGATGCGGTGTGATACGACGAGCGTGGTGCGGCCCTCGCGAACATCGCGAAGATTGTGCAGGATCTTCTCTTCCGTGTAAGTATCGACCGCGGAAAGCGAATCGTCGAGAATGAGAATTCTAGGATCGCGCATCACGGCACGTGCTATGGCGGTCCGCTGTTTTTGCCCGCCAGAGAGCGTAATACCTCGTTCACCTACGAGTTGTTCGTATTTGTTAGGAAAGTCTTGAATGTCATCGGCGAGCCCGGCGATCCGTGCAGCATCTTCGATGCTGAATTGAGATTTTAGAAATGAAAGTTGGGAGTTTTCGTTAGCTCCCGATTTTCCGTTCTCCATTTTCACATTTCCATCTTCGACTCCGAACGCGATGTTGTTTGCCAGCGTATCGCTGAACAGAAAAGTTTCCTGCGGGACAAATCCTATGGAACGGCGAAGCTGTTCGATCGGATAATCGCGGACCGGTTTCCCGTCAACCAGAACGTTGCCGTCCGGAGCGTCGAGAAGCCGCGGGATTAGGCTTACGAGCGTCGATTTACCGCTGCCGGTCTTGCCCACCAAAGCGATGGTCTTTCCTTGTTCGATCTTGAGGTCGATATCGTGTAATACGGGTTTGCCATTGTAAGCAAATGTGAGGTCCTTGAATTCTATTTCGCCTTTTATCGGCGGCTGCTGGCCCACGCCGGGAAGGTCTTTGATCGTCGGTTCGGTCTCAAGGATCGAGTTGAAACGCTTTAGCGAAGCAGTGCCGCGTTGATATAGATTGACCACATACCCGAGTGCGATCAAATACCAGATCATTCGCTGTAGATAGAGAATGAACGAGGTGAAATTACCGGCCGTGATCTCGCCGTTGACTGCCATTGGAACGCCAACAGCAACGATAACGACGAAACCCAAACCTATGAAGAAAAAGAGCAGCGGGCGCGTGGCCGCAGCGAATTTTACGAGCTGGAGATTCTTTGCTGCATATTCGCGGTTAAGTACCTGAAACTGCTCGATCTCCGCCTCTTCCTGAGCATATGCACGAACGACACGGACACCAGAAAGATTTTCCTGTGCCCTTGCCGTGATGTCGGAAAAGAACTCCTGTATCTTTTCGAACCGCTTGTGTACTTGTTCGCCGAGATATTTCACGGTCAACGAAACGAGAGGAAGCGGGATGAGCATCAGGAGAGTGAGCTTGACCGAGATGTTCAGCAGTATCGGCAGCACGATCAACAACGCAAAGATCGCCTGAAAACTGTAGAGGATCATCGGCCCTACGATCTGGCGGACAGCGGCAAGGTCGTTTGTCGCCCTTGCCATCAGATCGCCGATGCGGTTGTTGTGGAAGAACTCTGCCGGTTGGTCGATCAGGCGTTCATAGAAAAGCTCCCGCATATCAAACTCGATATGCCGCGATGCGTTGATAAGCAACCGCCGCTGGAGAAAAAGAAATATGCCGCTTCCAAAATTTGCGGCAAGGATCACGAGCGGATAATAGACGATCTTTCCC
>CAYTDJ010000627.1:0-1627 GCA_964436265.1 uncultured Chloracidobacterium sp.
CGCAGCGGTCGAGGCGGCGCCGGCTGCCGAAGAGAAGACGAAAAAAGTAAAGCATGCGCAGTCAGAGACTGGACTGCCGGCAGACGGCGAGAGCGCGGGGAAGAAAGGAAAACGTGCAGAACGCATCGGCGTAGTCTCGTCGGACAAGATGACCAAAACGGTCGTTGTAAATGTCGATCGTCTCGTCAAGCACCCGATCTATCGCAAGTATGTCCGTAAGCGCAAGAAATTCATGGCGCATGACGAGATCGGTGCGAAGATCGGCGACAAGGTCCGCATCATGGAGACGCGGCCGATGTCTGCAAGAAAGCGGTGGCGCGTGGTCGAGATCATTCAGAAAGCGGAATTGTAAGGCAAGAGTGCGCGATCGATCGCGTAACGGGCTAAAGCCCGCACTCTGAACGGGAGAAAAGTTATGATTCAGATGCAGACCTCTTTGGCGGTCGCGGACAATTCGGGTGCGAAACGTGTGGTCATGATCATGCCGATAGGCGGATCGACCGCAAAGATCGCTCGACTAGGCGACAAGATCAAAGTAACTGTGAAGGAAGCGTCTCCGGACGGTACGGCTAAAAAGGGAAAGGTTTATAACGCCGTTATCGTTCGCACGCGAAAGGAAGTTCGCCGCAAAGACGGAACCTATATCCGTTTTGACGAGAACGCGGCGGTATTGATCAAGGACGACGGAACGCCGATCGGAACACGTGTTTTCGGGCCGGTAGCTCGTGAACTTCGCGAGAAGAACTTCATGAAGATCGTCAGCCTCGCTCCGGAGGTCATTTAAGAAATGAAAACGGTTAAGACAGGTACAGTAAAGAGCAAGATCAAGCGAGGCGACCAGGTCGTCTTCATCGCGGGCAAGGAATACAACCGCTATGACAGTGCGGGCAAACGCCAGCCGTATCGAGGCCGTGTGATCGAGGTTGACGCCCGCAACGGAAAGGTCAGGGTTGAAGGCGCCGCTATCGTAAAGCGTCATAAAAAACCGGTTCCGCAGCTCAACCAGGAAGGCGGCATTATCGAGAACGAAGGGTGGGTGAGCCTTTCGAACGTCGCGATCGTCGACCCTGAATCCGGCAAACCAACCCGCGTTAAGATCGAAGTGAAGGACGGAAAAAAGGTCCGAGTCGCAAAGAGCGGCAAGGTAATTCCGGAACCGGAAGTTTTCGGCAAGAAAGAACCGAAGAAAGAAAAGGAAACAGAAGAATAGTTTGAGGTTTGGTAATGCCGTAAGGCGGGTCCCAAACAAGGAAACATCAAACAATGGCTAGATTAAAAGAAAAATACAGGAACGAGATCGCCGGTGCGCTGGCGAAGGAATTCGACATCAAGAATCCGATGGCTGTGCCAAGGATCACGAAAGTGATCGTCAACATGGGCCTCGGGGAAGCAAGCTCAAACGCGAAGATACTTGATACGGCTGTCGAAGAGTTGCGTGCGGTCACAGGCCAGAAACCGGTCATAACGAAAGCTAAGAAATCGATCGCAGCATTCAAGCTTCGCCAGGGGATGAATATCGGTGCTATGGTCACTCTTCGCGGTGACCGTATGTACGAATTTCTGGACCGTCTGATCTCGGTAGCGCTGCCTCGTGTGCGTGACTTTCGCGGTATTTCGGGCAAGGCTT
>CAYTDJ010000628.1:0-1624 GCA_964436265.1 uncultured Chloracidobacterium sp.
AGTTACAAACTCAAGAACAGCGTCACGTTCGCCGATGATCTCGCGGACATATTGAAACGATTCGTTCTTAAGAAGATAGAACGCGCCTGAAAGGTATTTGATTGCCAGTTCCTTTCCCCGTTGAGGCGAATGGACAACAGGCGAATGAAACACTACATCCTCTGAAAGGAGTTCGTTCAGCAGTTCCCTTTTGCCGGTTGCGACGACACGATTCCAGTCTTCAACTACCTTACGCCTCATTCAGGTGGTCAATTCTCGCTGATCTTAGAACCCTTCAGTGTCATTTCTCCATCGGAGACAATGAACAACCGTCCACGCGACTTAATTGCGATCTTGCTGTTTCCGGTGATCGAGATCTCACCATTTTTCTTCAGAACGATCTTCGCTCCACCGCCCATACTTTGAAGCACAACCTCGCCCTCATTTAGCGAAATAAAATGCTTTCGGAAGGCCTGATAGTCTTCCAGTTTTGACACTTTACGCTCCAGTTGCCCAAGGCGCTCCTCAAGATTCTTCGATTCAAATACGCTCATCCAATACTCCCCTCTAAATTCGACATTGGCCTTAACGGACACATCATCAATCAAGGTACCGAAATGGTAGAGTAGTTTTGAAATTTGAACAAGCTGGAGTTAAAACTTGGGTTCTTTCTGAACCTGATCGGACGAAGTTATTCAGCGTTGAGAACATGCGAAACGGTTTCTTTTTTAAGGCCCTTTCCCTTTCGTTTGGTGTAGTCAGAAAGCGAGATCTGCGGGTCGCGCCACGCATCCAAATGGCCCACCTGATGGACGCATTGAATCGTGCATGTCGGAGCGCACCACTTTTCTGTAATATACTCGCGTTCCATGTCTTCGTGGGTATATTCCAAAAGCGGAATTCCAGGCGTTCCACGCTGCTGCGAGCACCAGTTAACCATTCCAAACTCGTCGATATATAGATATCGGGCGCCCGCACGGCAGCGCCATTCGTACTCGCCGCCTTCGACCAACTGGTCTTGGAACCAGTTCCAGCGGGCATACGAACGAGCCCCTTTCTTCTTTATCTCGTAATAGACTTCCTTGTCTCGCTCGGTCAGTCCCTTATTCAGCCCGTCGCCGTCGTGAATAACGCCCACGGTTGAAGAAAAACCTAATTCTCGCGCCCGGTTTGCAATGATCAATGCCTCTTCAGGGTTTGCCACACCGCCGCCGACGACCGAGTTGATGTTGACCTTGAATTTTGCGTGATCGCGCAGGTTCACGAGCTTTGAATCGAGCACCTTAAGGCTCTTTTTCGAAACTTCATCAGGCGTCACGTTGTCGATGGAGATCTGAAGGTAATCCAGTCCGGCTTCGTTAAGCTTCTTGATCTTGTCAACCTGAAAGTAATAACCGTTCGATATCAGGCCCGCGATCATACCGTGATAACGAATTCGGGCTATGATGTCGTAGATCTGCGGGTGCATCATCGGCTCACCCCCTGAGATCGTGATCACAGACGAGCCGAACTCGGCCAGTTTGTCGATCCTCGCGAGCATTTCGTCGATCGGCACCGGATCACTCGTCTTGTCGAATTCATTACAGTAGGTACATGCCAGAGTGCACCGACACATCGGCACGATGTGCACCAAAACGGGATGCTT
>CAYTDJ010000629.1:0-1624 GCA_964436265.1 uncultured Chloracidobacterium sp.
GAACTCTTTACTTTTCTAAGATATTGGGCCAGTTTCAAAAGGGTTTCAACTGATTCGGTTTTGAGATCGGCACTATCGTAGTCGAACAAGATATCAGTCGAAAGATCGAGAACGATTTCCTTCGAGGTGGTCGTTTCCTGCCATTGGGGAGCGTTAGAGACTTTATTGGCGTCCGTCAGGACTAGCTGGCCGGCGCTCCCAAAATTAATTACGGAGCCTGGAAAAGTCGAATAGGTCAGCCCCGACAAAAAGATGCGCACGTGCCGGCCGTTTAAAAATCTCACCGCCTCAGCATAAGTGCGAATAGGATAGCCCCCCATTCGTGATAAGTCGGCAAAGCTGATTACGCCGGCGTAAACCATGTCGCCGTTGATCAATCTGATCCAACATCCGTCACCTCTGAGTTCCACCACATCGACAAATCCGGTAACGGTAGCGGACTCGGGGCGACCGCCGGAATTTGCTGCACGGCCGACCCCATTGAGCTGAATCCGAAACGTACCCGAATTGTCAGACAGTCCCCAATCGCTGTCATTGACCATGAATTTTACAGTTTCGTCGCCATTGAAACCGGAGAGATCGATGCTCATGCTGCTGCCTGCCGTATAGATCGTGTTACCGATCTTTACCAGCAATGCTCCGCAGCGTTCGTTGTACTCGGGAAAACCAGTTCCGCGAAAATCACGCGGACGATCTTTTACGCCGACCGGCGAGGCAACGGCATTGTTCTGGCCCGGATTCCACGTAATGGAACCTGATGCGGAAAGACTCAACGAGCTTAGATCCGAGACGCCTATTCCGGTGTCATACCAGTATTCGCGGGCATCCAAAACGACCTGCCACGAGCGGTTGTTAGCTGCCTTTGTGGACGAAAGAGTATTAAAGAGCACTGATCTGATAATTCGGTCGAATACGCTCTGGTATTTGTCATGGTCGACGTCAGGAATATCCGTCGAGATAAAAAACACATTACCGTTTGGCAGACGGCTCGTGTAAGTAACGGTTATCTCGCCAAGCCCGGTGAAAGGGTAAGGTCCACTCGAGGTCGAGACAAGAGCGTTTCTACCAGCCAAGATCGCGGTCTGAAAGCCGGATCTCTCCTGTAAATGAGGGTTGGATGCGGCTACTGCACCGATCAGCTTTCTGGTGGTCTCAACCAAACTGCGCTCGGGTTTTATGGTGCCGAATGAGACTCCATGCGTCATCTGAATTTGCGTGCCCTGGCCGGAGAAGTACGCACCGTTTGGCGTAAATGCCTCGTAGTCACCCCACGGGTGCAAACTCCAGTTCTCGGGCACGCTGAATTCATATCCGTTACGGGAAACTTGTTTATGCACGTTGGAAGGCGATGCAACCCTATCCAGTCGGAACTGGGTGGGCCTTTGCGCAACCGTTTCAAACCCGAGGGTTGTGAACACCGCAACCAACAACATGAATCTGAAGAAAGTACTTCTCATAACGCGCGCAATCGAACAAGACCCTAGTTTTGAAACTACCGTATTCATTAACCTTTTCATCCGACGTGCGGCCGTTTGTTATCTTATCCGCCGCGATTTCTCGCTGGGCTCGAACCGAGACCGGAAGCGCCGCAAAGCCTGATGAAACCAAAGCTAGGGTAAGCAGT
>CAYTDJ010000630.1:0-1622 GCA_964436265.1 uncultured Chloracidobacterium sp.
TGCTTCACCTCCTCCTCAACGAAGTTCGGATCGCTCACACCGGCAGCGGTCAATGATGATTCCAGTGCGCCTTTTGCATCAAAAAAATCAAGTGGCCTCAACGACATCGATCGCGCTTCGTTGATCTCACCACCCGTTAATATAATTGACAAAACTTCGCGTTCCTTCGGCAATTCACCGATGTCACTCGCTGCGAATACCTTTCCAAGTTCAAAAAGCTTTAGGTCCTTACGCTGATGATTGAAGTTCAGACGTACCGACTCGAGCAGACCAGGAATAAGCGTGGTCCTCATACGGACCGCGCCATCGATCACCGAATCCTCAAGCGTTACATACCGATCGTTGTTTTCATGGTTTACAAAGTCCGGCACCTCCTCAATGACATCGTCGTAACGCGTGTCTATGAAGCTGTAACAGATCGCCTCGTCAAAGCCCATGTCCGCCAAGGTTCTTCGGATCAATTTCTCCCGCAATTCCGTCGCTTGATATTCTCCCGCACCATACGCGGGAGGCAGTTCCTCTTTGATATTTTCATATCCGAAATGCCGGGCAACTTCCTCGACCAGGTCCTCTTCGATCGCGATGTCATGGCGCCAGGTTGGTGACGAATAAAGAGTCGGCAAATCGGAATTTGAAATACCAAGAGCGTTGAGTAGTCGATCACATTCAAAAGCGGGAACATCGAGGCCGGTAAGGCGCTTTACGGCATGTGAAACGTCCTTTGACGCGACGATCCTCGGTAATTGAGTTTCCGGATAGACGTCTATGAATTCGCCGGCATTTCCGCCAGCTAGTCCACATATCAGAGCGGTGGCACGATCGGAAGCGAGTTTGAGATTTTCAATATCGACGCCGCGTTCGAACCGATAGCTTGCTTGGGTCGCAAGTCCTAGTTTTCGCGAAGTTCGGCGAATATTCTCTCGTTTAAAATACGCAACTTCGAGTACAACGTTCTCAGTCTGTTCGGTTATGCCGGAATCAAAACCACCCATCACGCCGGCTACGGCAATCGGTCTTTCGGCATCGCAGATCGCCAGCATTTCCTCATCAAGTTTTCGTTCAACTTCGTCTAGTGTCTTGATGGTTTCACCGGTTCTGGCTCGACGAACGACGATCCTATGTTCAGCTAGTTTGTCGAGGTCGAAAGCGTGCATCGGCTGACCTAGTTCAAGCATTACATAGTTAGTAATGTCGGCTACGTTGTTTATTGAGCGCTCGCCCAATGACTCAAGCCTTTTGACCAACCAATCGGGAGACGGGCCAATCTTTACGTTTCTTATGACCCGGGCCGTGAAACGAAGGCATAGATCAGGATCGTCGATCCGCACAATGTCCGGAGCGAGGATCGATGGGAAAGGCGCATCGGGCAGCCGATCTTCACGTCGCCGGCCGTCGAGTACGACTGGTTTTCCAATAATGACACTCAGCTCTCGGGCGACGCCCAAATGCGAGAGGCAGTCCGGCCGGTTAGAGGTCAAATCAATATCCAGAACAAAATCGTCCTCGAAATCATGTATGCCTTCGACCGCCAAACCGACACGGGTCAAAGCATTTGCCGTCTCTTCGACAGATAGATCGGTGTCTATAATGTCCTTTAACCAGTTGTAACTAATGTTCATTTA
>CAYTDJ010000631.1:0-1603 GCA_964436265.1 uncultured Chloracidobacterium sp.
GTTTTTCGCGTTGGGCGAAAAGCTTTTTCTGTTTTGAAATACCATTTCGAGCGAAAAATATTTCGATTTTGCCCTTACGGGAGTTTTGATTTACAATTTGTGTTTCACGTGTGAAACGATGATCGCATTCCTCTCGGGAAAACTACTCGAAAAACAAGCAAACTCGGTGATCGTCGATGTCGGCGGCGTCGGCTACGAGGTTTCGATACCGCTTTCGACCTTTTACGAATTAGGCGACGTCGGCTCGGAAGTCCAGCTTCGCATTTACACGAATGTCCGCGAAGATGCTATACAGCTTTTCGGTTTTAAGACGGTCCGCGAACGCGAACTTTATCTGAAGCTGATCTCTGTTCAGGGCATCGGTGCAAAGTCAGGCATCGCGATGCTTTCCGGCATGAACGCCGACGAGATAGTATCAGCCATCCGTACTGAGAATCTTGCAAAGCTTACCGCGATCCCCGGTGTAGGCCGAAAGACCGCAGAACGCCTGGTGATCGAACTCCGCGACAAGGTCAGCGATCTTGCTACTGGGGTTTCAGCCGAGACGTCGATGGCAGCCATTGCAGGTGTCGGAGGCGACGGCGCTGTCGATGACACTCTATCGGCGCTTGTAAATCTCGGTTACCAAAAGAACGCCGCGGAAAAGGCAATTCAGCAATCACTTCAAGACGGTGTTGAGGCCAACGTGAAGAAACTGCTTAAAGCCTCGCTTCAGAGACTTGCGAAATAGCGAGATCTTCAATTAGATGCTCGAGATCGTCGATCAAATAAAGCAGGACCTTTCACGGCTCGACCGCAAGGCCGTTATTGCTCTCATCTATACAGCATTTGGGCTAACCTGCATTTATTATTTGAAAAACCAGGAAGCGATCGCAAATGTATTGACCGGTACTCGTTTTGAGCAATTTGGAGATCGAATTGCGAACTCGCCGGACAACAATCTTCCCGGGCTTGCATGGTGGGTCGGCGTGGTAACGGTATTTTACTTCGTGATCCCGGCGATCGGCATCAAGTTTTACTATGGCGAAAAGCTCTCGGATTATGGGCTGAAGCACGCGATCGAACCCGGCTTTGGAAAGCTGCTTGCCGCTTGTATAGCCGTGATGCTGCCATTGGTCTACTGGATGTCAACGACCTATGGATTCTCGGCAAAATATCCGTTCCTTCGAATTTACAATGGCCAATCATATGTCGGGCAAACACTATTGATCTGGGAGTTGATATACTTCATTCAGTTTTTCGGGCTTGAGTTTTTCTTTCGAGGCTTTTTAGTGCACAGCCTCAAACGAAGTCTCGGTCTGTATTCGATCTTTGTGATGACAGTGCCGTATTGCATGATCCATTTCAGCAAACCGCCTGCTGAAACGGTATCCGCAATCGTAGCGGGCATATTCCTTGGTTGGCTGAGCTACAAGAACGGCAGCATATGGCTGGGACTCGTCCTGCATTGTACCGTCGCATTTTCGATGGACATTTTTGCACTTTATAATAAGGGTCTATTGCTAAATTAAATGAACTTGGGAGGAGATCGAGAAAGATCTATGAAGATCACTTTTGTTATTGGATTGTTTTCACTCGTCTTGGGTGCTTTCGGCTGTGCAAA
>CAYTDJ010000632.1:0-1603 GCA_964436265.1 uncultured Chloracidobacterium sp.
GCGATCTTTTGCGCGGTACGGCTTTTTTGAAGCTCTATCCTCGCGACGCTGCGGTAAAAGTGTGTATGTGCCGCCTCTTCGCGAATAATGCCGTCGAGTATTTTGGAAAGTACGGGATGGTTCGCA
The DNA here is from genome assembly GCA_964436265.1 of uncultured Chloracidobacterium sp. GTDB lineage: Bacteria > Acidobacteriota > Blastocatellia > Pyrinomonadales > Pyrinomonadaceae > OLB17. The sequence goes on from CAYTDJ010000632.1 coordinate 127, forward strand.
AGCTTTTGCATCTTTCGATATGCCTGTCCGGTCGACATTTCGTGTATCGCGCCAAAGGCCATATGTGTCGCGGTAAACGTACTGCCCAAAAGATTGGTCAAAGAGGTGAGGAAGTAAGTATTCGCGTGGTACGACTTTGGAACGTTTTTATGAGTCTGTTTCTGCCAATCCTGCGGCGTGGGGTAACCGGCTTCGTTAAGAAAGCGATCGATCACCTGCCCATGTGTCACTTCCTCGACGCCCCAGCGCTCCATGAATTTTGAGATCACGGGATCTCGGCCGGTCGGCGTACGTTGAAGTTCGCGATGATACATTTCGGTCAGCACTTCAACGTCGCGCATATATAGAAGTACCGGAATGAATCTCTCATCTAACGGCGTTTCCTTGACCTGGTTCCAAGGCAGGCCGTCGATGAACTCCTTCGTCAGGGTCCGGTCCTGTTTTTCGAACCAATCGAGTACGTCTTTGCTGGTTTCAAACCCCATAGGTCAACGAATCATCTCCGAAGGCGTATGGCCGCGAGTTTTGATTAGAGAGTTTATTCGGTAAACTAATAATCTCGGATTCGGCAGATAAATTATCAGGAATATTAGCATTGAAATTATGAGATTTGTATCGCTTTTTTTCGTCGTCCTCCTCACTGTTACGGTCAACATTTTCGCTCAGGGCGGAAATCTGGCCGTCGAAGGTGAAAAACGCATCAAGAACATCAAGCAGCTTACCTTTGGCGGAGAGAACGCTGAGGCCTATTGGTCGAGCGACGGCAAAAAGCTGACGTTCCAATCTAAACGAGACGGCCACGGCTGTGACCAGATCTACACGATGAATGCCGACGGCACGGGAACAAAGATGATATCCAACGGCGAGGGCCGTACGACGTGCTCGTATTTCTTTAATAAGAACAAAAACATTCTCTACGGTTCGACGCATCTTGGTGCTAAAGAATGTCCGCCGAATCCGGACTTTTCGAAAGGCTACGTGTGGGCGATCTACCCGACCTACGATATTTTCTCTGCAACTGCCGACGGCAAGAACATCAAGCAATTGACCAATTCGCCGGGTTATGACGCTGAGGCGACAGTCTCGCCCGACGGAAAGAAAGTCATTTTTACATCGATGCGTGACGGCGACCTTGACCTTTATGTAATGGACACGAAGGGAAAGAACGTAAAGCGGCTGACGACCGAACTTGGTTACGACGGCGGAGCGTTCTTTTCGCCGGACGGCAAGCAGATCGTATATCGTTCATATCATCCGAAAACCGCCGCGGAGATAGCGAGATACAAAGACCGCCTTGCAAATAACCTGATCGAGCCGACCGTGTTCGAGGTTTGGGTGATGAACGCCGATGGCAGCAACAAACGACAGGTAACAAAGCTCGGAGCTGCATCGTTTGCTCCGTTTTTTACCCCGGACGGTAAGAAGATCATCTTCTGCACCAACTATTTTGCTAGCGACCCGCGGAAACGCAATTTCG
>CAYTDJ010000633.1:0-1601 GCA_964436265.1 uncultured Chloracidobacterium sp.
CGCGAAGGCGGCCGCACCGTCGGTGCAGGCACCGTGTCGGAGATCGTGGAATAGGAATATGTTAAACGAAAAAATCCGCATCAAGCTGAAAGCCTACGATCATCGCGTTTTGGATCAGTCCACGCAGGAGATCGTTGATACGGCGAAGAGGACGGGAGCGAGGATCGCCGGACCGATCCCGCTACCGACCGTCAAGAACAAGTGGACGGTCCTTCGCTCGCCGCACGTCGATAAGAAGTCGCGTGAGCAGTTCGAGATCAGGACGCACAAGCGTTTGATGGACATTCTCGATCCGACGGCTGAGACGGTAGATGCGTTGATGAGATTGGATCTGCCGGCCGGTGTTGACGTCGAGATCAAGGCTTTTGGCAAAAATTAGTCCAACAAACTTTAGTTTGTTGAATGATCACAAATAGAGATCCGTTGGACGGAGCGACAAACCGAAGTTTGTCGGACATTAAATATGATCAGTGGAATCATTGGTAGAAAAGTCGGAATGACGCAGATCTTTGCCGAAGACGGAACGGTAACTCCGGTCACCGTCATCAAGGCTGGTCCGTGTGTCGTTGTCCAGACAAAGAGCGCAAATGGCGCCGATGGCTACAATGCCGTTCAGCTTGGCCTTGTCGAAGAAAAACCGGTGCGTCTCAAGAATGTCTCGAAGCCGCTGCAGGGTCACTTTGAAAAGACAGGTGCGGGCATTCCGCCGACCCGAGTTCTCAAGGAGATCCGGCTCGCAGGCGAACCGGAAGCGTCGGTCGGGGATCAGGTCAAGGTCGATGTCTTTGCAGACGGCGACAAGATCGAGGTTGTTGGCAAGTCGAAAGGCCGGGGTTTTGCCGGTACGGTAAAGCGTCATAATTTTGCACGCGGCCCTGAGTCTCACGGTTCGATGAACGTTCGTCGTCCGGGTTCGATCGGCCAATCGGCATACCCTTCGCGTGTTATTAAAGGTACGCGATCGTCAGGCCATATGGGTGACGAGCGAGTAACAGTGAAAGGATTGACGGTCGCAAAGGTCGATGCGGAGAACAATCTGTTAATGGTTCGCGGTGCTGTTCCGGGTGCAAACGGAAGCGTGGTTATTGTTAAGAAATCGTAATTGGTGATAGGAGATAGGTGATAGGAAGTCCCATCACTCATGACTCATCACTTTTCACTTTGAGGAAAAGATTATGCCTACCGTAAAGGTTCGCAACTTGAAGAATAAGGAAGTCGGCGAAGTAACGCTGTCCGAGAAGGTTTTCGGCGCGGAGTTGAACGAGTCGCTCATCCACTCGGCATTGATGAACTTTCAGGCGAATGCTCGTCAGGGAACGTCTGCGACGAAGACGCGGGGTAACGTTTCGGGGTCTGGGCGCAAGCTTTGGAAGCAGAAAGGAACGGGCCGCGCGCGTATCGCTTCGCTTCGGTCGCCACTATGGAAGGGCGGCGGCAACGTTCACGGCCCGCAACCCCGCGACTGGTCCTACGATATGCCGAAGAAGATGCGCCGCGGTGCATTGCGTTCGGCTTTGTCGGAAAGGCTTCGCGAAGGCAACCTGATCGTAATCGACGAGTTCGGTTTTGATTCGGCAAAGACCAAGGATTTTGTTGCTACG
>CAYTDJ010000634.1:0-1598 GCA_964436265.1 uncultured Chloracidobacterium sp.
CAAAACCCGAGATCGGCTCTGTCGTTATGGTATAGCTTCCCGGAGGCACCTGCTGAACGCGGAAGAATCCCTGGGCGTTCGCCTGGACGGTTCTCTTAAAACCGCTGGTGATCGTTCGCGCACCGCCGCCCCTCGTAGCTGAGACGGCAACGGTAACGTTCGGCACCACGGCACCTTGCGGGTCCGTTACAGTACCTTCGATGTCACCCGTCGTTCTCTGTGCAAATGCCGAAACGGCAAACAAAGCAACGAGAGTGAGCATCGAGATCACAAATTTGAAATTTGTTTTCATTTTACGCTCCTAACTTAAATGTTAATTCTGTCAAAATATTAGTCTTACAAGACTAGTAAACCCCAAAAAGGAGATATCGCTTCGTAAGGAGGCAATTAGAACGCCACAAATACGAATTTTCGAATGATTCCGTTTAACCTTATTTATTTCAACAATTAACTATTTGAAAAATCGAACCTCTTGTGATGTATGACGACAATTGCGACCCATGATTTCCATTATTTTGTATTTTTTTCATTATAATGAATGCCTTTCCCGGATTGTCGCGAAATAGCATAAAAATGAGATAATTAGGGCGACAAATTGGAGCAAAGGAACTTGTCCGAAAGAAACTACCGCGATGCGGTACACAACATAATTCGCGTCGATACGATCACGCCGGAAGGAAGCCTGATAGCTAGGCTCATCGATACTCCGGAATTTCAGCGACTCAGGAGAATCCGGCAGCTTGGCCTTGCATATTTTGCCTATCAAACTGCTGAGCACTCAAGGTTTACACATTCTCTGGGTGCATACTTTCTCGCGACGAGACTTCTTGATCGGCTCGCTTCTCGGTACAAGATCTCGGATGAAGACCGTATCGCCGTCCGCGTCGCTGCGCTCATCCACGACCTTGGTCACGGACCGTTTTCACACGTTATGGAGACGATCCTCGACTTTCATCACGAGGACTTTACGATTGCCTCGGTCGAGACAGAAGGCACAGGGATCAACGAAGTGCTTCGCGGCTTTTCGTCGGATATGGTTTCGGACGTCGCCTCGATCATCAAAGGCAATTTTCGACGAAAAGCACTGGGGCAACTGGTGTCCTCACAACTCGATGTTGACCGTATGGATTACCTGCTGCGCGACAGCCTTATGACCGGTGTCAAATACGGCATCTACGACCTGGAATGGGTGCTGAAATCTATCGAGATAAGCGAAGCTGATGACCGTACATTTGTTTCTGCCCGTGGGGTTTACGCTGTCGAAGACTACCTTCAGGCTCGCTATTATATGTTTCGGCAGGTCTATTTTCACCGAACGCTCCGCGCGGCGGAGACGGTCCTGAAATCGCTTCTTCGGCGTGCGATAGAACTAGTCAGCTCAGCGAAACCGGTTTGGCATGCGTCCGGGACACCGTTTGAATCGATCCTCTCGGGCCGTCAGCTAACGCTTGACGAACACTTCTCGCTTGACGACACCGATGTGCTTTTTCATATAAAACGATGGCAATATTCAGACGATCCGATCCTGTCGGACCTCTCTCGCTCATTCCTGAACAGACGCCTCTTTAAGGCCTTTGACCTGGACATGCCCGAAGATG
>CAYTDJ010000635.1:0-1580 GCA_964436265.1 uncultured Chloracidobacterium sp.
CATCACGATAAAATCATCATCGTCGTATACGCTCTGATTGCCGACCGGCGGCTTCAGTAGATGCCGGTGTTCATCGATCCACTGTTTGAAATTGAAAGGGCGGCGAATTGTCATTACACTCTGAGAGAAAAAGTATAGAGCAAAAAATATGCATAGACTAGCATGTGCAGCAGTCGCTGTTGGGGTCGCGTTATTTGCGACAACCGGTTACGGCAAGGTGATCTTAGGCGTATTTGCGCATCCGGACGACGAAAACCTCGTCGGGCCGGTCCTCGCAAAATATGCACGGATGGGACACAAGGTTTACGTGGTCATCGCAACCGATGGCAAAAACGGGACCCGTGTGACGAAAATACCGGCAGGTGAAGAGCTCGCCAAAGTTCGCCGATCGGAAACCGCCTGTGCCTGCGAGAAACTCGGTATTGAGAAACCCATTTTCCTCTCGCTGGAACGTCTCGATACTCTGTACGGCGTTCGTTCATACTTGAATTCTCACGCTGCTGCGAAAAACCTGCTAAAGGCAAAGATCGAAGAACTAAAACCCGATGCGATAATTACATTTGGTCCGGACGGAGAATACGGGCACTCAGAGCACATAGTGGTTGGTTCGATCGTTCAGGAGGTCTTACTTCGCGAAGGTTGGATAGAAAGATACCCGTTGTACTTTCCAGTTTTCACGAAACTACAGCTTCGCGATGACGAAAGCGTTGGCTATATCGATCCGCGATACATAAGTCTGACCGTTAAGTTTAACGTTGCTGACAGTGTTCGCTACACGGAGGCGGCAAAATGCTACGTTTCACAATACACCGAAGAGGAGATCGCCGGCCTGATCGACGACGCAAGAAATGACAAACAAATGAGCATTCATTTTAGGAGATTTGCGATCGATGGCAGGCGGGGAAGATCAGATCTGCTGAAGTGACGAAAATCAACTAGATATTGCAAAGTTTCTCGACCGTACGCCAATTTCTTGCAGTAACGGCGATCTTGAGTTTCTTCTCGAACGATCCTCTTCCCATCACGCTGTCGGCAACACCCATCGGAAGGTGGCAATATATCTCTCTGCCTGCAACCGTAAATCGCTCGGCCTCGGGAGCCATTCCCCGAAGCAGAGCCGCCTTTTCCTGAGATAATTCCTCGTTCAGGAATAGAACGTGCATTTCCTTATGACTTGAAAACTCCCCGTCGTAAGGATTATTGGCTAGGATTCGTTCAATTTCCTTCTGAGCGCGGATCATCACCTTGATCGCTTTTCCGAAGTCGTTTTCGACAGCAGTTTCGATCTTACTTACAAGCTCGACTTCAGTTTTAGATGAGCCCTTACTAACGTGCGTGCTACTGATATCGAATGCCAGGTTTCCGCTGTTTATGTACGAGACAACACGATCAAATCCAAGAGCTTCGAAGGTCTTTCGAAGCTCTTCCATTTTGATCATCGTATTTCCGCCGACGTTTATGCCGCGGAGTAGCGCAACGTATCTAGGCATTTTTCATGTCGATCACAAACCGGTACCTGACATCCGCTTTGACCGTTCGGTCATAGGCAGTATCGATGTAATCCGGCTTGATCAGTTCGA
>CAYTDJ010000636.1:0-1578 GCA_964436265.1 uncultured Chloracidobacterium sp.
AGCTAAATAAACTAATAAAGTAAAGCGGGAAGGTGGTAATTACTAAGGTTCCTTATTCAATCTCATTATCAGTTCCATTAGAATGGTTTATTCGCAGATAACTAGTCTTTTTGCGCCCGCATCGAAGAAATGGAAGGAGCAACCGCCGTAATGCTAACCGAAACCGCTACGACCGCCGTTGAAACCGATGTTTCGATCGAGAACTTTCGCATCTCGGACGAAGATCTTCCTGAATTCAAGGACCTTAAGTTCGAGAATATCAACGAACTTCACCTCGATCATCCCGGAGCAAACGACAAGGAATATCGTGCGCGACGAGACTATATTGCCTCGCTTTCCAAGAACTTCCGGATGACCGGAGAAATCACGGACGTTGATTACAACGCGCGTGAACAGCGAGTTTGGCGGTACGTTGCGGAAGAACTTGAAGAATTACAGCAAAAGTATGCCTCTCCGTTTTATCTTCGTGCCAAGAAAGATCTCGGTATTCGCACCGATCGAATTCCGCAGTTGACGGAGATGAACAGGCGACTGAAGGAGCTTACAGGTTTTAGGCTTGCGCCGATCGAAGGTTTGGTAGAAACACGCGGATTTCTTTCGTGGCTTTCATATCGCGTGATGCTTTGTACGCAATACATCCGCCATCATTCGCAGCCTGCGTACACACCCGAACCGGACATCGTTCACGAAGCGATCGGCCACATTCCGATGTTTACTAATCCGAACTTCGCGGACTACTCGCAGTTTGTCGGACACGGCGCACGTATCGCTAATGATAGACAGCTTGAAGAACTGGGACGTTTATATTGGTTCACGGTCGAATTCGGCCTGGTCGAACACGAGGGCGAAATCAAGGCATACGGAGCCGGATTGCTATCCAGCTTTGGCGAACTCGAACACGCGTTCTCAGACAAGGTCGAACGCCGGCCGTTCGATCTTGAAGAAGTGATCAACCACGAGTACACCTACAGCGATATGCAGCCGGTGCTGTACGTTATTCCGTCTTACGCGGAGCTTAAAGAGGTGACGCGCAAGTATATTGCGAGTTTTCAAAATTAGATTGGCGGGAAATCATGACCACACAAAATCCTTTAGGACTAAAGAAAATACATCACGTTGAGTTTTACGTTGGGAATGCGAAGCAGGCGGAGTTTTATTACCGCAAGGCGTTCGGGTTTTCGCGGATCGCGTATATGGGGCTAGAGACGGGCAACCGCGAGGTGACCAGTTACGCGTTGCGGCAGAACCGCGTCAATTTTATTTTGACCACGCCGCTGAGCCCCGACCATCCGGGCTCGGAACACATCAAGCAGCACGGTGACGGCGTGCACGACATAGCGTTTCTGGTCGAGGATGCCGACCACGCTTTCCACGAAGCGGTGAAACGCGGCGCGCGTGCCGTCGAAGAACCGCACGACCACGGCGACGAGAACGGCGTCGTCCGCCATGCTTCGATCGCTACCTATGGCGACACGATCCATTCGTTCCTCTCGTACAACAATAATAACGGCCACAACTATTCTGGCCCGTTCCTTCCCGGCTTCACCGCACAGGAGGTCGCAGGTGAAGAAGTCGGCA
>CAYTDJ010000637.1:0-1535 GCA_964436265.1 uncultured Chloracidobacterium sp.
GATCATGCCGCAGAAGCGAAATCCGGTCGCGTTAGAGCACATACGCGCGATCGGCAGTAAAGCCCTCGGCCAGACTCTTGGGGTGCTCACCGCAGTGCACAATACACCTTTCGGCGACATAAATGACGTCGAGGACGACCTGCAGCCGCTGATTTACTCGGCGATGCGCGATGCGGACCGGGCGGTCGCTCTTTTTGCCAGTACGCTGCGTTCTGCAACTTTCAATTTTGACGTCCTTAAAAAACGTGCCGGTGAGAATTTCATCGCAGTTACCGAGCTTGCGGACACGATCGTGAGAAAGGAAGGCTTGCCGTTCCGAGTTTCGCACAAGATCGTCGGCAACTGTGTGAAAACGGCGATCGCGGCCGGTACCGATGTGACCTTCGAGATCTTGCAAAAGTCAGCTAACGAAGTTATCGGCCGTGACCTGCACATGGCCGAAGACGAGCTTAATGCTGCCGTTTCGCCGGAGAACTTTGTCAATATTCGTACGATCTACGGCGGTACAGCGCCGTCCGAGACAAAACGTGCTCTCGGTGTCGAACGCGAGTTTGAGGTTGAAGATGATGCGTGGTTCGTCGAAGTTACGGACGGGCTAAAACTTGCGAGGGAGAATCTGGACCGGGCGGTAAAGTCTCGTACTAACCGCTAGTTGTGTTCTCCGGAACGCGGGATGCGCATTTAGAACGGCCCGCAGCGATAAATACGCGGGTCATTCAACTAATGCAAGAACGTCTCCCGCACTTACGGTATCGCCTTCGCTTACGCGAAACTCTTTTAGCGTTCCTGCCTTAGGCGACTTAAGCTCGTTTTGCATTTTCATCGCTTCGACGACGATCACGCCATCGCCTTTTTCGACGTCTTGTCCCGGGTTCGCCACAAATCGTACGACCTTTCCAGGCATCATCGTCTTGATCTCGGCGACGCCATCGGTGTCACCGGAATTGCTCCCTGATCCTCTCAACTTCTTAGGGTCGATGATCTTGACGTCAAGTTCATTTCGATCCATTGATATTCGAAAGGAATCACCTAATGCGGTAACGAATAATTCATAGATCTTCCCATCTACCTTGAATAAGTGGACATTCGGTCCGACCTCAGACGACTCAAGCCTGTACTCGCGGTCATCTATCTTTGCGACAATGTTGCCACCATCGCGCACGATGTTCACTTGATGGACCTTTTCGCCAACCTGGGCCTGGAGTTTCATAGGACTTACTGATAAAAGGCGCAGGATCGCTGAACTCGTTTCTGCGATCGCTGCGCTTCAAACTGAGGTTACTTAGCCATTCATGCCGAATGGCTCTCGCCTTTAACCTTGTTCGGTTGGGGCGTTATACGCAGGTACGGTTTTATTTCCGTAAATCCGGCAGGGAATTTCTCTTTCGCCTGCTCGTTGGTGACGGCCGGGACGATGATGCAATCGTCGCCGTCCTTCCAGTTTACAGGTGTTGCAACGCTGTAATTTGCCGTAAGCTGCAGCGAATCGATCACGCGAAGTATCTCGTCAAAGTTGCGGCCCGTGCTTGCGGGAT
>CAYTDJ010000638.1:0-1530 GCA_964436265.1 uncultured Chloracidobacterium sp.
TTGATATTGTGAAAAGTTTAGATCGATCTGACTAATTGTGGCATAGATCAAAGCGTCGCGAGCCTCGACCGCCAAAACGTCACTCCTGACACATCCGGGTGTTCCGTCGAAACAAACGGCCGTCTTATACTTGTTGACCAAAATTGCGAAGTCCTTTTTGTTTCGCGGTGAGAGGTCAGACTTCTTTTCCAAGGCGATGGGTAGATCTTGGGCATGGGTAAACGTGACCTTCCCGATCAGTATTGCCACAGCGACAATACCCAAAATGCGAAGTAATGTGTTCAAAAAGTGTAGTCTAGTTGTTTTCATTTTCGGTCTCCGGTTGAACTAGGGGGCGTTGAAAACAGGAAACCTCGACTATTGGAAGTTAACGCAGTCTCAAGCCGTCAAAGTTAAGTGCCAAGGTTTGGGAGAATTTCTCCTTAAACCACTTAAAGTGTGAAAGTAGCCGCTTGAATTATCGAGAACATGATACTCGGAAATGCGAGTTTGTCAAACATTTTCTCTCACGATAAGTCATATTATTACAACAAGTTAGAGGGAGGTTGCGAAAATCAAACAGACTTCGTCCCGGGCATCGGGCCGGTTCGTTTCCGTGGACCCTCGATCCGCAAGAAATTGGTTCTTACCTTATTGAGGATTCGGAGGGAAATCTTTCAAAAAAGGATTGAATTTTATTTTTAATCGGCCTGGGCGATGGAGTTGTAGCGTTCGACGGGAGCGAGGTCGTCGGTGAGTGCGGGTGTTTCGAGGGGAAAGGCGTCGGTATAGCGGCGTGAGAGCAGGGAATCGGTGAACGGGTCGTTGGCTTCGCCGGGTAAGCACTCTCGTTTGCAGGCGACGATGATCAGGTTTTGAAGCTCGTCATCGGAGCGTTCGGGGCGGACCTTAAAGAGATAGACGTTCGGAAATACTTGCTGATAGGTGCGAAATTCGGCTTGCAGAAACCGGCTTGCAGGCCCGCGGATCGCCGAACCGAGGTTAAAAACGACCACGCCGTCTTCGTTCAGGCATCGGTAAATGCTTGCCACGGCTTCGTGCGTCGTCAGGTGAAACGGAACCGAAAAGAGCGTTCCAAAAGCGTCCATCAATACGGCGTCATATCCGCTGCATGCCGCGTCGTTCAGAAAAAGACGGCCGTCGGTGTGTTCGATATGCAGCCGCGGATCGTCCGTCAGGCGAAAGTGTTCGCGGGCAATGCGGGTCATTGCGGGATCGATCTCTACGACATCGAGCGTCGCTGCCGGATATGCGGCAAGATAGCTTTTCGGAAAGCTGTAACCCGCTCCGCCGATCATCAGCGTACGCCCGGGTTCGGGTCGGCGCGCGCGGATCAGGTGATAGAACTTTGTGTATTCAAAGACGAGTTCGTCGCCGTCAAGGAACATCGCGGACTGTGTGGAAAGCGGATCAAACGAAAGGGCACGGATCGGGCGTCCGGTTTGACGGTCTTCGGCACGAAAGACTTGGACGCGGCTGTATTCGGTGTCGATATCCAGAAGATCGTTGGCGCGATATAGCGTGTATCGC
>CAYTDJ010000639.1:0-1521 GCA_964436265.1 uncultured Chloracidobacterium sp.
TGCCAAGGTCACCCGTTCGGAGCCAGCGGTCCTGCAACACGGCCTCGGTCGCTTCTTCGTTGTTGTAATACCCGAGCATCACGTTTTGGCCGCGTGCAACGACCTCGCCGACGCCGCTTTCATCGGGGTTCTCGATCTTTACCTCGACGCCGGGCAAGGCCTTACCGACACTTCCACGAAGCAGTTTATTGCCCGGGCGTGCGACCGTCAGCACTGGTGATGACTCAGTTAATCCGTAACCTTCGAGGACTGTAAAACCGAGGCCGTGCAAGTCTTTTTGAACTTTCTCGCTAAGTGCAGAGCCACCTGAAATGAGATAGCGCATCTTTCCGCCCATTCCCTGGTGGATCGGGAAAAATACGATCGGCCCGAGATTGAACGGTGTATTATCACGCAGCCAAGCATTGAACTCGATCATGTTATCCGCTGCATCAGCGATCCAATCTCCGCGTTCACGAAGCCGAGTCTTTATTCGTCGATGCAGCATCTCCCATAAAGCAGGCACACCGACCATTCCGGTGACGTGTCCGTTCTCGATCGATCTCGTTAATTCTTCGGCTGTAAGCTCATCCAGATATGTGATCTGCGTTCCATTGGAAAACGGAGTAAGGAAACCGGCCGAGAACTCAAAGGTGTGATGCATCGGCAGCACCGAAAGGACGCCGTCGGTGATGTCCATGTCGAGTACGCTCGAAAGCATCGAGATCATGTTTGTAAAGTTCTTGTGCGAAAGCATCACCGCTTTCGGCTTGCCGGTCGTACCCGAAGTAAAGATCAGCGACGCAACAGCATTGCCGAGTACTTTTGGCGGCAGCAACGCGAGGCGTTTCGACTCTTCAACCTCGTCCGGCATTTCAAAGATCTCACTAAACGCCCAAACGGGAATATCAACACCTTCGCCTTTCAAAATGTCGGCCAGATCCGGATTTTCGCCCGCGAGTTTTGGACTTATCGCGATTGCCGATGCTTCTCCGGCCTTTGCAAAATTAACGATCTCCTCAACAGAACTAGCAGGGTCTATCGGTATCGCAGTTGCGCCTGCTTTGAGTATTCCGAAATATGTTAGGCCCCATTCAGGCATGTTGTTCGAGAACAAAATGACTCGGTCGCCTTGCTTTATTTCTTTGTGTGCAAAGAAGCCGGCGGCACGAAGCGTAAGTTCGCGAACATCTTCAAAGGTGTATTGTTCCTTCCGTCCATGACGTTCGATACGCATCGCGACACGAGTCGGGAATCGTTTTGTCGCCGTATCGAAAAGATCAAGGAGATCTTTATATGTATGCGATCGTTTTTCCTGGATCTTGAGCTCTTCCTCAAGAGTTGGCAGCACCCATTTCCGCATTCCCGGGAAATGAACATTCAGCCAATAGTCGTACCAGTCCAATTTCTCCGGGTACCAAGGCAGAAGATGTTTTTCCTTTTCCTTAACTACCGACATCAACGCCCTCACGTTGTCAGAGCGATAAAGATATTCGTTATCGATCATGAACGGTTTGAACATCGCGAACGCGTCCATCGTTT
>CAYTDJ010000640.1:0-1515 GCA_964436265.1 uncultured Chloracidobacterium sp.
GGACGAGATGGTCGATGCGATCTTCGATAGATTCGATGTGGCCGTAGAGCATCGTCGCGTTGGTCCTGAGGCCGGCTTTGTGGACCTTTCCCGCTAATTCCAACCAGCGATCGCCGTCGCATTTGTGGTCGCAGATACGGCTGCGGGTCGGCTCCGCAAAGATCTCCGCTCCGCCGCCGGGGCATGAGTCCATCCCGGCGGCTTTGAGCTTTTCGATCACTTCTTCATCGGACATTTTATAAAAGCGTGCGAAGAAATCGAGCTCGACCATCGTCAAGGCTTTGAGGTGCAGCTTCGGGAACTCACGCTTTAGCGACGAGAAAAGATCGGTGTAGTACTCGAAGGGAAGTTTGCTGTTCAGCCCGCCGACTATGTGCAGCTCGGTCGCACCTTCGGCCACGGCGGCTCGAGCGATCTCGATGCCTTCCTCGACCGAGTGCGTGTATGCGCCTTCCTGCCGGGCACGACGATAAAATCCGCAAAATTTGCAGTCAGCGACGCAGATATTCGTGTGGTTAAAATGACGGTTAACGTTGTAATACGTCGTCAGCCCGTGCTTCTTCCGGCGAACAGTGTCAGCCAGCTTGCCGATGGCGTTCAGATCCGTCGAATTGTAGAGCGCCATTCCATCTTCAAACGTCAGCCGTTCGCCGTCTTCGATCTTAAAAGCTATGTCTATTAAATTTTGGTCAAATGAAAACTGCATGTGTTTGTTTATGCTGCTAAAACTTCAATGTACTCACTCTTAGACAATGGTTGGGGGATCACCGCGCCTGACTCAGCCAAGTCCTCAAGGTGAAACTCAATTGCTTCCTGAATGAGTTTCTTTACCTCTTCCTCGGTCTCGCCGACAGCGACGCAGCCTGGCAGGTCGGGAACATAGGCACCGAAATTCGATTCACCTTTTTCGATAATGACCATATAACGCATATCTTTTCTCTGTTATTTCTTTAATCTCGCTTGTTTCAAAACGCTATTCAAGGTCCCGATCGGCATTTCTATGCTTTCCTTGCCGGAGACCGTAACTGTTCCAGTTTTCTCCGGATGATGAAATTGTCGATGGCTGCCTTTTGTTCTAACCAGGAACCAGCCATCTTTCTCGATCAACTTTATGACCTCTTTTACCTTCATTCAATCCTGAAATTCATATGGTTACCAAGTTAAATATAGCAAACCGAGTGCCTAAAGTCGTTTTACCAAAAGCTCACTATTTGACCGCGAAATCCGTTTCGAACTAAAGTTTAGGCGTCTTCAATTCATTGTATTCTGCAAAAACAACACATTCAGATTCGGATTATGCAAAAGATCATCGCTTCCGTTCTCATTGTTCTCACGTTCTCGCTGATCATTGCCGCGCAAGCGCCAAAGGTCACCGTCATCAAAGCAGGCCGCCTTATCGATACGGTCAACGGCAAGGTCCTCGAAAATCAGACGATCATCGTCGAAGGCGACCGGATAAAGGCCGTCGGTTCAAACCTAACCGTACCGTCGGGTGCCGAGGTCATCGACCTTTCA
>CAYTDJ010000641.1:0-1514 GCA_964436265.1 uncultured Chloracidobacterium sp.
CTCGCTTCCGCCCGCTATTGCAGCGTTCAGCGCCCCCTGTCGGACAAGCCAAAATGCCTGGCCGATCGCGTGGTTCGCAGACGAGCGCGCGGTCGAGGTCGTGAAGGTGGCGCCGGTCAAGCCGTATTCGATCGAGACGTGGCTCGCCACCGCGTTGCTCATGGAACGGGGTATCGCGATCGGCGGCACGCGGCTCTTCTTGTTTGCGTAAAGGTCAAAGAAGAAGGCGTCTTCGGTCTCTTTACCGCCCAGGCACGAACCAGTGATGACTCCGGTTCGATCGCGAAGAGCATCGTCAAACTCGATCCCCGCATCTGCGATCGCTTCCCGAGCGGCGACAACGCCAAAATGTGCGAACGGATCGAGCATCAGCATCATTCGATCATCGAAATGATCTGCTCCATCGAACCCGCGAACCTCAGCTGCGTTCTTGAATCGAAGGTCCGATGTGTCAACTTTTGTTATTGGTCCTATGCCTGAACGGCCGGAGCTGATCGATCCCCAAAAATCGGACCTATTGTTCCCGAGCGATGAAACAACGCCGACGCCTGTTATTACGACCCTTTTCATTTTCTATGGATTGGCTGGCAACCTAGGCCTCATTCTTTGCGGCGAGGAGCGATCCTATACCTTCGATCACTTGTGAAACAGAGCGCATCGACTGGACCTTATCGTCCGGTATCACGAGGTCAAACTCTTCTTCCAATTCGAAGATAAGGTTGAGACCGTCGAGCGAATCGAAACCGAGTTCTTCAAAGGTCGTATTCGGTTTAATGTCTTCGACCGGAACCTTCTTGAACTCCGCAAACACGCGGATCACCTTTTCCGATATGCTGTTTCCTTCCATATTAGCTCCATGTGGCCAGACCAGTTTCGATCACTCCCAAACACTAACCCACCCGCCGATCACAGTCAAAATCAATGGCTTGTAAGTCTTACAAAACTCTTACAAATGGAGACGCATAAACCTGTTAGCCTTAGAAGTGTCGGATCCCATCCCCGCTCCGGCTATTTTCGATTCCGGGAGAAAACTTGTGCAATCATCTGTAAAACTCGACCCTATTGCTGAACCTCTGAACTGGTCGACCGTCATCGGTGTCATCGTATTTCATATCCTTGCGGTCGCCGCACTTTTTACTTTTAGCTGGTCGAATCTTATTGCCGCCCTTATCCTTTGGTGGATCGCCGGCAGCCTCGGCATAGGCCTTGGCTATCACCGTCTGTTGACGCATCGCGGATTCAAGGTGCCCAAATGGCTTGAGTACACACTAAGCGTCTTCGGCACATTTGCGATACAGTCCGGGCCACTGAGCTGGGTAACGACCCATCGCCTGCATCACGCTTTTACCGAGACCGACCGCGATCCACATAGCCCTAACCGAGGGTTTTATTGGGCACATATGGGTTGGATAATGCGCGGGACGGCCCAAAATCAGCCGCAGGCTGTTATGCAGCGATATTGTCCCGATTTTGCAAACGATAGGTTCCACCAACTGATCGACAGATACTATTAC